>DATBYX010000482.1:0-6652 GCA_036513475.1 Xanthobacteraceae bacterium
GTTCTCGCGCGGGTCGCTCTCAAACCAGGTAGTGACCTCGTTTTGCTGACCGAAGTAGCGCATGTCCGCGCCGAACCGGAACGCAAGGTCGTCAGGCTTGCAGCCCGCACTAGCGAGGCCGCTGCGTGCATCGCGCACGAGCTCCGAGAGGATGGCATCAACCTGCTGCCAATCGAGCGCGAACAAACGCGATAGAGCCCCGCGCCCAAGATCGAGCCGCGGCGGCGTGACAAGCGCTCCAAAAGCGGAAAGCACGCTGGCGAGCGGGGGATAGATGACGACGGGACTATCCAAAAGCTCGGCGACGTAACAGGCGTGCACCGGCCCGGCGCCGCCGAACGCGAATAGCGGGAGGCCGCGATAATCGATGCCGCGGTCGGCGGCATGCGCGCGCGCCGCCGCCGTCATGGATTCGCCGACCACCCGATAAATCCCAGATGCGGTTTCGGTAAGCGACGTACCGAGCGCCTTGGCCAATTGCGAGAGCTGCTTCTCCGCCGCGGGGAGGTCGAGCTTCATGTCGCCGCCGAGGAAATGGTCGGCGCTCAGATAGCCTAGCACCAGATCGGCGTCGGTGACGGTCGGATTTTGTCCACCGCGTCCATAACAGACGGGGCCAGGCACTGAACCCGCACTTTGCGGACCGACCTTGAGCAGACCGAGATCGCTCATCGAGGCGATGCTGCCGCCCCCGGCTCCGATCTCGATCATATCTACGGAGGGAATGAGGATGGGCAATCCGCTGCCCGCCTTGAACCGGTAAATCCTATCAACTTCGAAATTCCCGATCACCAATGGCTGGCGGTCCTCGATGATGCAGGCTTTGGCCGTCGTGCCACCCATGTCGAAGGACAACAAGCGATCGAGCCCGAGCACCTCCGCGTAATAGCTCGCTGCCAGCGCCCCCGCAGCCGGGCCGGACTCGACCATGCGTACCGGAAATCGCTTGGCGACCTCGATCCCGATAACCCCGCCATTGCTAAGCATGATCAATGGGTCATTGACGAACCCGCGCTGCTTCAAACCATGGCGCAAGGCATCGAGATAAGGACCTGTGATCGGTGCCGTATAGGCATTCATCGCCACTGTGGATGTACGTGGATATTCGCGGATTTGCGGCGCGACTTCCGAAGAAATCGAGACATACATTTCCGGTGCGCGCTTTTCGATAATATCGCGCATCGCGCGTTCATTCACCGGATTGAGATAGGCATTGAGAAATGAGACTGCGACCGAAACGACGGCCTTGCGTTTTAGCTCCTCGACCGTGGCTTCCGCCTGTGCAACATCGAGCGGCTTGACCGCCTCGCCGGTTGCCAGCACCCGTTCGGCGATGCCGAACGTCATCTCGCGCGAGACCAGCGGTTTGGGAAATTCGATCTGCGGATCGAACATTTCGTAGCGATGTTCGTCGCGGATGCTCAGGATGTCACGAAAGCCGTCGGTCACGAGCAGCGCCGTGAGCGGTCCCTTGCGCTCGATGACGGCATTGGTCACGAGAGTTGTCGCGTGTACGAACACGTCGGTCACGGCGCTGGGTTCGATGCTCGCTTTTTTCAGGATCGCGTCGGTGGCGCGGAAGAACCCGATGTCCAGGCTCTCCGGCGTGGTCAGCGTCTTGTCCACCCAGGTCCGGCCGGAGGCACTACGCAGCACCGCATCGGTGAACGTGCCTCCGATATCTACGGCCAAAGCGTAGTTAGACATGCAAGAGCTTTTCCTCTACTTTGTTGACACAAACTGTGTTTTGGTTGGAGGGAATTTCCGCCGTTGCCACGTCGATCCTGAATTCGCAACGACCTGGTCGACGGACCGCAGTCGCTGGAACAACGCAATATGTAACACGATCCCATCGATCCGGAGCGGCTCCAATATCTGCGCGCCAGCGCCTGGTCCATTTCGCTGAGGCTAAACTCGATTGACTTAACAGGGCTCCCGTATCCCGAACCTGCCCGAATTTCCTTTTGATTGAACGGAACGCATGTGTGAAGCTTAAAACATGAAGGCCGTCAAACCAGCAGGGAGAGAACATGTCCAGGTCTTGCTTGCCTAAGCCTCGATGGTGGCCAATCGTAACATGCGCAACCGCAATCGCGCTATTCTCGGTTGCGGGTGCGAGCGCGCAAGACACCTACAAGATCGGCATGTCGGCCGGTCTCACCGGCTACGCCGCGACCGTCGATCGCGCTTGGCGCGATGGCGTCGAGATCGCGATTGCTACGCTCAACGCAAGAGGCGGCATCATGGGCCGCAAGATCGAGCTCGTTGTCGAGGACAACCGCTCGGAGCCGCAGGAGGCAGTCACTGTTTACCGGAAGATGATTACCTCCGACAAGGTCAATGTGTTCGACAGCGGTTGCGTTTCCGCCGGCAATTTCGCGGCCGCAGCGTTTGTGGCGCGAGCAGAAATTCCGATGGTGCTGTGCTCGATTCTCCCGCAGCAGCCTGACCACGTGAAGTGGGCCTTCACTACCATTCCGCCGCCGCGATTCGAAATTGAAACGCGGCTGGAGTATTTGAAGAACAAAACACAGATCAAGAAAATTGGCGTCCTGCATGATCCATCGCCTTATGCCAACGCGCAGAAGGCGGCAGCAGAGAAAGAGGCATCGCAGTATGGGCTTGAGATCGTCGGCATCGACCAATACAGGACCGATGACGCCGACCTTAGTGTTCAAATCCAGAAGATGTACGCTGTGGGGGCCCGCGCGCTTCTGAAGATCGGGCTTGGTGGCACGACGCTCACGGCGGCCAATAACATCAAGCAGCTTGGTCTGGACATGATCATGTTGACGAGCCTTGAGGACATTGCCGTATTCCGCCCGGTGTCTGCAGTGCTGGGAGACAGATTCTTCTTCGTCGCTTCCCCGGCGCAAGTATATGACGCGCTTCCCGACGGCGCATTGAAGAGCGAAATCGCCAAATTCCTGCAGCCGTGGCGGGCTAAATACGGCGATCGCGACCCGAACTGGGCGGGCCGCGGATGGGATGCGGTCATGCTCACCGCTGGCGCGGTGGATAAGGCAAAGTCGGTCGAGGGATCCAAGGTGCGCGACATGCTGGAGACCATCGACGGTTTTCAGGGTACGACCGGCGTCTATCACTTCTCCGCCAGCAACCACCAAGGCATCACAGAAAACCCGCTGCTGCTCGCAACCATTATCAATGATCAGGTCAAAGTCGTGAAGTGAGCGACGCGGCGTCAGCAGGTCGTATTCTCGAAGTCCAACGGCTATCGGCTCGCTACGGGCACATCGAGGCCCTTCGGCGCGTCGATTTGCACGTGGATGACGGCGAACTCGTGGCGGTGCTCGGTCCCAACGGCGCGGGCAAGTCGACGTTGATGCGCGCAGTGATGGGGTTGGTGCCGACCGAAGGTCGCGTTCACTTTCGCGGGAGCGAGGTGCCCAGGGACAGCCCAGCGGTGGCCGCGGCGATGGGCCTCGTTCTTGTGCCAGAGGGCCGCGGCATCTTCGGGCCGATGACCGTCGCGGAGAATCTGGAACTTGGCGCCTACCTGCTCAAGGGCAACAAGGCGGAACTCGCACGCCGGCATGAACGAGTGCTGTCGCTGTTTCCACGCCTGCAAGAGAGACGGGCGCAAGTTGCCGGCTCCCTGTCTGGCGGCGAGCAACAGATGTTAGCCATGGGTCGGGCGCTGATGTCTCAACCAAAAATGCTGCTGCTCGACGAGCCATCGCTCGGGCTGGCTCCGCGTGTAGTAGAAGAAATTCTGGAGAAGCTCGCGGTTCTCAACCGCGAGGGCCTGCCGATTATACTCGTGGAGCAGAAGGCGCCCTTGGCGCTGAAGCTCGCGCGCCGCGTGTACGTCATGTCGGTGGGCAGTATCGCGGCGGAGATCGATCCTCGTACCATCAAGTCCCACGATGAACTCGCGCGCTTCTATCTGGCATGACGCTCGGCGCGATCCCGCGCTGCTGGTGTTGTGGGTGTTGGCTGCGGCGCTCGTCGTCTATGTGTTCATCACAGGCGGTTATCTCATCGCCGTTCTGCAGTTTGCGGCGATTTACGTGATCTTCGTCACCGGTCTCAACATTTTCATGGGCTATGCTGGACAGGTTTCGTTCGGCCACAACGCCTTCGCGGCGATCAGTGGCTACACCTCCGCCGTGCTCACCGCCAACCACGGCTGGGAACCGATAGCGGCAGGTGCGCTCGGCCTTTCCGGCGCGCTCGCTTGCGCGCTGATCGTGGGCTACCCGACGCTGCGCCTGCGCGGCCACTATCTCGCGATGGCAACGCTCGCCATCGGCCTCATCGCCTATGAGGTAGCGGTGCAGTGGGGGTCCGTGACACAGGGCTACATGGGCATTTCCGGCATCCCCCCGCTCGGCATCGGCGGGTGGACCGTGACATCAGATCGTGCGCTGCTCGTGTTGCTCATTCTGTCCGCCGCGCTTGCGGTGCTCGCGGCAGCGGGCATCCGCCGCTCTCGTCTGGGCCGCGCCTTCGTCGCGATTTCCGGCAGCGAGGATGCCGCGCGTGCGTTGGGAATCGATGTCGCGCACTACAAGCTCATCGCGTTTCTCATCTCGGCGTTTTACGCCGGCGTAGCAGGATCGCTGTTCGTGCACGCCGTCGGCTTTGTCAGTCCGGAAGTCTATGGACTGCACATGGTCGTACTGGCTTTCACCATGCTCTATGTCGGCGGAATTGGCACTGTGGCCGGCTCGGCGCTCGGCGCGATGGTCGTCGCTCTGTTGCCCGAGACCATTCGAGCACTCAGTGATTACCAGGACCTCGCCTACGGGGCCGTTCTGATTGTGATCTTGATTTACGCGCCAGGCGGCCTTGCCTCCCTATCGCGACTGTGGTCGCCAAAGCGGCGCACGGAGGGCGCATGAATCTCTTGCGTCTCGATGGCGTGACGCGACAGTTCGGCGGGCTCATTGCCGTCGATGCGGTGTCACTCGATGTGCCCGCAGAAGGCGTGACGGCAGTCATTGGGCCGAACGGGGCCGGGAAGACGACATTATTCAATGTCATTTCCGGCTTTATGGCACCAAGTGCAGGACGCGTCATGTTCGCCGGCCAGCACATCACGGGACTTCCCCCCGAAGCGATTGCCAAGCGCGGTCTCGTGCGCACGTTCCAGCTGGCACAACTCTTTGAGAACCTGACAGTGCTAGAGAATGTGAAGGTGGGGCGGCATCTGCATACGACTGGCGGATTGCTGACAGCCCTCATGCCATTCCGCGCCGCGCACTCCGAGACGGTGGTCGAGGAGGCCTCCCTGGCCTTGCTCCAGAACGTCGGACTGGCGTCACAGCTGGATATGCTCGCCGGCGTTCTTCCTTACGGACAGAAACGCCTCCTCGAAATCGCCCGTGCCCTCGCGGCAGAACCCAAGCTCCTACTGCTGGATGAGCCAGCGGCAGGCCTCAATCGCAGTGAGACCACGCGCCTCGCGTCACTGTTGCGCCAAATAGCGACTTCCGGCGTCGCCGTGCTTCTTATTGAGCACGACATGAGCCTAGTAATGAATGTCGCCGACCGCGTCGCCGTGCTGGATTTCGGCAAGTTGATCGCTCAGGGAACGCCGAGGGACGTGCAGCTGAACCCGGACGTGATCGCCGCCTATCTCGGAACCGCGCTGGCTGCCCATGCTTGAGCTCGTCGGTCAATCGATCGCAAGCGGCGTTGCTATCGGCTGCGTCTACGGCCTGGTCGGGATCGGCTTCTGCGTCATCTACAATGGCAGCGGGATAGTGAATTTTGCCCAGGGCGCGTTCGTGATGCTGGGCGGTATGCTCACCTATGTTGCGCTCAAGACCTACGGGATTCCTTTGCCCGTGGCCGCGGTGATCACGATCGCGCTGGTCTCAATGGTTGGCATTGTATTGGAGCGCGTTGTGGTGCGGCCGCTGTGGAACCGCCAATCCACGATGTTCGTCATGATCTTGGCGACGCTCGCGGCGCAAATCGTCATCGAGCGCTCGACCTTGATCGCGATCGGCGATCAGCCGCGGACACTGCCGATGTTTACCGATATCCCACCGCTGCGGCTGGCAGGTATTGCCATCAGCTATCAATTCCTCTGGATCTTGGGCTGTTCGGCACTGGTGATCACGGGGCTCGCTTGGTTTTTTGCATCGACTAAAATAGGCAAAGCGATGCGCGCCTGTTCCATTAACCGCGACGCCGCGGCACTACAGGGAATCCCAGTGTCGCGCATGCTGGCACTCTCTTTCGCGCTCAGCGCTGCGCTAGGTGGGCTCGCTGGCGTCTTGGTCACGCCGACGCAATATACCGCCTTCAACGTCGGTATTCCTTACGCGATCAGCGGCTTCATCGCCGCGATCGTTGGCGGCTTTGGTAGGCCGCTCGGCGCTCTCCTGGGGGGCATTCTGCTCGGCGTCGCGCAGGCGCTCGCGGTCGTACTCCTCGGCGCGGCATTCAAAAACGTCGCCGCCTTGTCTATCCTGCTCTTATTCCTGTTCTTCAGGCCCACCGGACTGCTCGGCACTGCCAAATAGCGAGAGGATCCTCCCATGGACATTCACAAAATCGACTGGAGCACGATGGAGTGGAAGCAAATCCGCAAGGGCGTCGAACAAAAGGCGTTCTCCGGCAGCGGCGCAACCGTGGCGCTACATCGGCTCATGCCGGGCCATGAACCCAAGCCCCATAG
>DATBYX010000483.1:0-3323 GCA_036513475.1 Xanthobacteraceae bacterium
CCGTCAGTACCGGCCATCGCGCGGCCGACATCGTCAGGACCGTCCGCGCCCTGGCCCGGAAGTCCACTCCGGAGATGACGGTGTTTGACGTTAATTCTGCGATAGCGGACGTCCTCACCCTCACGCGCGGTGAAATGCAGCGATACGGCGTATCGCTCGACACCGAATTATCTGCCAGCCTCGAACCCGTCTTCGGCGACCGCGGTCAGGTGCAACAGGTCATCCTGAATCTGATCGTAAACGGGATCGAGGCGATGACCGCGGGCATGGACCGTCCGCGGGTGCTGCGCATAAGCTCTCGAATGGCTGGGTCGGGTAGTGTGCTGATCGCGGTTGCGGATACGGGTGCGGGGCTCGACCCTGCGAAGGTGGACTGCATCTTCGATCCCTTTTTCACGACGAAGCCCGAGGGAATGGGAATGGGGCTGTCGATCTGCCGCTCGATCGTCGAAGCGCATGGAGGCCGCCTGTGGGCATCGTCAAATTCGCCTCGGGGCAGCATCTTTCAGTTCACTGTGCCGGCGGCGGCCAAGGTGTCTTGAATGACAGTACCGGATAAGGAGGCGGAGGCGACGATCGCCGTCATCGACGACGATCCGGATATACGCGAGGCGCTCCGCGGGCTCCTGAGATCGGTGGGCTTGCGCGTCGAGTTGTTCGCCTCGGTCCAGGAATTCCTGGGTACCGTCCGGCCGGACCTCCCCGGATGCCTGATACTGGATGTCAGACTGCCCGGGCGCAGCGGGCTCGATCTTCAGGACGAGCTGGCCAAGGCAAATATGCAGCTACCGGTTATCTTCATCAGCGGCCATGCCGATGTCCCGATGTCGGTTCGGGCCATGAAGGCCGGTGCAGTCGAGTTCCTGACCAAACCTGTCCGCGATCAAGATTTGCTGGACGCGATCCAGCTAGCGCTCGCGAACGACCGCGCCCGCCGCGCCGACGAAAGAAGTTTTGCGCGACTGCGTGCCGACTTCGATACGTTGACGCCGCGTGAGCGCGAGGTGATGGTGATGGTGGTGGCCGGCCGCCTCAACAAGCAGATTGCCGCGGAGTTGCGGCTGAGCGAGGCGACGGTGAAGGTCCACCGCGGCCAGGTGATGCGAAAGATGCGTGCTCAGTCGTTGGCCGAGCTGGTCAGGATGGCCGATAAGCTCGCGCCCTCCCGGGCACGGTCGTAAACCTCTGCGACCAAGGTATAGTAACCGCGACTCCTTCTGCCGACTCCTCCCGAGGCTCGTCCAATTGCGCGATTGCGTCGCGCGGCGCCACCTTTCGGGGTGACGGCAAGGACACCCGCTGTGCCTCAAGAGCCGCTCATTGCATTTGTCGACGACGATGGGTCAGCCTGCGAGGCGCTGGAGTCGGTCTGAAGGCGTTCGGTTTTTGTCCCCGAGGTATTTTCGGACCGTAAGCCGACCGATTCAAGCAGGTCTGATGGACACAGGCGCAGTGGCATGGTCATCAATGACAAACATCGCGGGAAAATGCCTGTAGGCGTCATTCATGTGCCTCGACTTTGGTCGGTAGAATGACGTGGAAACTTGCGCCACGCGGAGAGTTGTCGGCAGCCCATAAGCGGCCACTGTGCGACTCGACGATGGAGCGGCTGATGGACAATCCCATACCGGTCCCATGAACCTTCGTGGTAAAGAAGGCATTGAAGATGTGGTCCTTTTGCTGCGGGGGCAGCCCCACCCCGGTATCGCTGACGCGTACTGAAATCTGCTCGTTTTCCGCTCGCTGAGACTTGAGGGCGAGCTCGCGCGTCCCATGCACATCCTTCATCGCATCAATGCTGTTAACGATGAGGTTCATAACGACCTGCTGCAATTGCACGCGGTCTCCCATGACCTTGGGAAGATCTGCCGCCAGCTCCGCCCGAACTGATATGGAATAGCGCGTTGCTTCGCCGCGCATGAGGTCGATCATCTCCCGAATAACTTCGTTTACATCAACCAACTCCCGTTTCAGAACACCCTTCTCGAACAGCACGCGGACCCGGCTGATGATTTCCGCCGCGCGCCTTCCGTTTTCCACGATGCGCATCGCAGACGCGCGCGCCTCTTCGAGATTTGGGGTATTGCCATCGAGCCAGCGCAAGCAGGCATCGGCGTTCATGACTGCGGCGGCAATCGGTTGATTCACTTCGTGCGCCAGCGAGGAAGTCAGCTCTCCCATGGTGGTCACCCGGTTGACGTGTGCGAGGTCCGCCTGCGCCCTACGCAGCGCTTCTTCGGCGCGCTTCTGCTCGGAAAGCGAGGCGATCAACGCGAAGGCCAGAATGACAAACGTAATGCCAGCAACCACCAGCGCCAGATTGGTTTGATCGAGACTTGCGCTTCCTTGGGCGTTGTGAATCGGGTCGTGAGCAGTAAAAATGGCCGCCCGCATCGCCGTGTAGTGCATACCGGAAATGGCCAGCCCCATGACGATGCCGGCGACGAGCTTTTGCCGAAGATCCGTGGTTCGGAATGTTAGCCATAGTGCCGCCGTCGATGCGCAGATCGCAATTACCAGGGAAAGCGCAACGAATAGGAGGTCGTAGCTGAGCTCGGCGTGCCCCCGCATTGCTGCCATGCCGGTGTAATGCATGGCGGCAATGCCAAGTCCCATAAAGATCCCGCTGAAAACGAGGCGAAACGGCGATGCGCTCTGGCGACTGATGACGTAAAAGCCGCCGCCGGTTACGAAAATCGCCACTACGAGCGAAAGGGTAGTTAATCCGATGTCATAGGACATCGGTATCGGCATGGCGAAGGCGAGCATGGCGATGAAGTGCATCGACCATATCCCGCCTCCCATTATGATCGCGGCCGCCACCAGCCACACGCGACGCGCAAGTGCCCGGGCGGCCGCCACGCGCCCGCCAAGATCAAGGGCGGTGTAAGACGCGAAGGCGGCGACCAGAATGGAAAGAGCGACGAGATACGGATCGTGCGTTCCGGTAACGACCATCAGGATCCCCCCAATTTGGACGAGAGACCAGTGGGCGACGCATCCGTCGATGCACCCGGAAGTGTACTTCAATCCGCTTCCCGGAGTCATCGGCTCGACCGAGGATACGAGCTATGGCATGGGCGCGTGCCGAGGTTCACTGCTCGCGTTGCCGCGGCACCCCGCACCAGCCCGCAAAAGCAGGACAAGACCAACCTCGTCTAAGCCCCAAGCAATCTCGACATCCCATGCGAACGGGAAAGCTTTTGCGGAACTGCGAGCAGGTTCGACAGGTAGACGCCGCGCAAGTGTGAGGTGATGACGCTGGTCAGGGCCGGCCGCCTCAACAAGCAGATTGCCGCGCAGTTGGGCTGAGCGGGGCGACG
>DATBYX010000484.1:0-13997 GCA_036513475.1 Xanthobacteraceae bacterium
GGGGCCGATCGGGCGGTACTCGGGAATACCGACCACCGGAAAGGCATAATGCTCGAGCGGCAAACCGCGGCCGAGCGCGGCCTTGCCGAGAAGCGCCATCGACCGCGCATCCCCGTGCCGGGCGGCCGCCTCGGCGAGAGCCGCCAAGCCCGGAACGTCACTTGTACGCTCGCCCAAGTCGGCCAGCGCTCCGGCCACCAAGTCCAATTCGTCAACGGCATAAAGCAGCTCGATCGCGCGTTCGACTTCCGGGGAGGCATGTCCATCGCGCGGCTCTGGGGCAGGACGCAAGCTGATCTCCTTGTATCCGAGTTTTGCGCGCGCGATCTGCCCGTAGTAGGCCGTGGAATGGCGCGCGGCCGCCTCATAGTGGGCGTGCGCCTCGTCCTTTCGACCCATCGCTTCCGCCGCGCGCCCCTGCCAATACCCGGCGCGCGCCAGCGCAATCGGGTTGTTGATCCGCTGGGCGATCTTGGCGAAATGCGCCAGCGCGCCGGCCGGCTCGTGGAGGAACCGCAGTGCGATCCATCCAGCGGTGAATTGCTGCTCGACGCGGTAATTATCCTTATTCGGCACCGCGGCATCGCGCACGACCCGATAGGCGGTCTTGGCATCGCCGAGATCCAGAAGCTTGCGCGCGACCAGGCGGCGTTCCAGCCACCACTGATCGGCGTCCATCGCCTGGTCGTGATCCTGCGGGATCGACAAAATCAGCTGAGCAGCCTCGGCCGCCTGCTCCCCCCGGCGCAGAAGCTGCACGCGGCTAAAGATGTAACCGATGTCGCGTTGGCCGTCCGCGGGCACCGCATCGAGCAGCGCCTTGGCATTCCCCGCTTTCCTGATGACGGCGATCCGCGCTTTGGCGATAAGCGGTGCGTTGCCGCCGGCGCGATTGGCAGAGCGCAAGCCTCCGTCCACATCCTCGGCGTACAGTCGCATGTCCATGCGGGCCTTGTGATCCGCCGTGGTGATCAAGTCGCTGAAAACGTCGAGCGCGGGAGTTTCAAGATCATTAGAGAAAGCGTCGTTGTGCCAGGCGTCACGCACGAGCGATTGCGCTGCGCTCCTCTCACCCTGCAGCAACAGGGCGCGGGCCAGCGCGAACTTTCCTTTCGCGGTGGTAGGTTGCTGTTTCCCGAAGAAGGAACGCACGACGGCCGGGTCCGGCCGATCCGACCACAGCGTCGCCTCCGCGCGCCTGCGCAGGAGGCCGATGGCAGGCCAGCTCGGGTTTTCAGAAATGAAAGCGGTGTAACGCGCAAGCTCGATTGTCTCGCTCTCATCGTTGTTGCGCAGAATGGACCACTGCACGAGCTTGCGCGCGAGCGGGTCGCTGATTGTGCTCTGCAGCTCGGACGCGTGTGGGATGTTGCTTCTGCGCGCTGCCGTGATCGCCTCCTTGAGGGCGGAGAGATCGGCGGGGGAGATGGAGAGCGTCTGCGCGGCGGCAATCCGGGGAGCCTGGCTGCTCGCTCGTGATGCGGGAGTTGCCGAGTTGCTCCCGATGGTATTGGAGGCCCCCTCTGCGGGCCGGGGCTTGGGAAGAGGTACGGATCCCGCTGAGGCCGCCGCTATGCTCGCCACGAGCATGCTGGCAGTCACAAGGCTGGTGAAATTTTGCAGGGATACATGACCCATTGGTACAACCGTTGCGGCGCTCGTATCGCGTTCCGGCAATGCTTATTCAATTGATTCAATTGATGAACAGCTAATTCCCGCGAAACGGACCATCAACCCCGACCACGGCAAAAAGGGGGCAATCCGACACGCACGGGGACTTTCAACTGAACTGCGTTCCCGGTAACAATGCAACAGGGGCCTCCGGCGCAGGGCAGCGTCGAGCCCGTCAGAGGACATGGTATCATGACAGTCAAGACGAGCTTCCGAGGCTCGTTCACCGCGCTCGTCACCCCTTTCAGCAATGGTTCGGTGGATGAGCAGGCTTTCCGGGGCATGATCGATTGGCAGATCGCGGAAGGCACCGACGGTCTCGTACCCGCCGGCACGACCGGCGAGAGTCCCACGCTCTCCCATGACGAGCACCGCCAGGTGGTGGAGTGGTGCGTTGAGCAGGCCAGGGGGCGCGTGCCGGTGATCGCAGGCGCCGGTTCGAACAGCACCGGCGAGGCTGTCGAGCTTGCGCAACATGCCCAAGCTTGCGGCGCAGCTGCGGTGCTGGTTGTAACGCCGTACTACAACAAGCCGACTCAGGAAGGCTTATACCAGCACTTCAAGGCAATAAATGACGCTATCGGCATTCCGATCATCATTTACAACATCCCGGCACGCTCCGTGATCGACATGTCGGTCGACACCATGAAGCGATTGTTCGAGCTTGAAAACATCGCGGGCGTCAAGGACGCAACTGCCAACGTGGTTCGGGTCTCCCAGCAGCGCGCAGCCATGGGGACCGGTTTCAACCAGCTGTCCGGCGAGGATGCGACCGCGCTCGGCTTCATGGCGCACGGCGGCCACGGCTGTATTTCGGTGACCTCGAACGTGGCGCCGCGGCTATGCGCGGAATTCCAGCACGCCTGCCTCAACGGCGATTACGCGACCGCTCTTAGTCTGCAGGATAAGTTGATGCCGCTGCACAGCGCCTTGTTCATCGAGACCAGTCCCGCGCCCGCCAAGTATGCGCTCTCCGTGCTCGGCAAATGCGCCGAAGCGGTTCGGTTGCCGATGGTGCCGGTCACCGAGAAAACCAAATCGGCGGTCCGCGAGGCGATGATTCACGCCGGCCTGGTCAATTAGCACTGCGTTTCCGAGGCTCGAATCCTATCGATGCATCAATCAACCTCGTCCTGAGGAGCGCGCTCTTGCGCGCGTCTCGAAGGACGGCCACAAGCGAGACCGAGCCAGCGGCCATCCTTCGAGACGGCGCTTCGCAAGTCGGCTGTAGCCGACTTGCGTACTTGATGTGCCGATCTCGGGTAGACCCGAGATCGGTGCCCTCCTCAGGATGAGGTCTGTGGGGGTTAAGAGGCACGATGCTCGAGGAATTCAAGAAGTTCGCATTGCGCGGCAATGTCGTCGATCTCGCCATTGGGGTGATGATCGGTGCGGCGTTCGGCGCGATCGTCAATTCGTTGGTCGGGGACATTATCACGCCCCTGATCGGAGCCGTTACAGGAGGGCTTGATTTCTCCAACTATTTCATTCCGCTGTCGTCGAAAGTGACGGCGACCTCACTGGCCGAGGCCAAGAAGCAGGGCGCCGTTCTTGCCTGGGGGGGCTTCCTGACGATTCTGATCAACTTCGTCATCATCGCCTGGATCTTGTTCCTTATCGTCAAGCTGATGAATCGGCTGCTGCGCTCCGAAGCTGCGAAGGTGCCGCCCCTGAGCAAACAGGAGCAATTGCTCACCGAGATTCGCGACCTTTTGAAATCGGAACGGAAATGATTCCGTCGAGCGCCTTGCTTCGCAGGGAAGCGCGATGAAGGAGAAACCCGAAGGCAATGCCCGCGTCGTCGCGCACAATCGCAAGGCACGGTTCAACTACGAGATCGGTGAGACGCTCGAGGCCGGCATTGCGCTGACCGGAACGGAAGTAAAATCCCTGCGCCAGGGGAAGGCGACGATTGCAGAATCCTATGCCGATTCGCGTCGGGGGGAAATCTGGCTCGTCAATGCCAACATCCCCGAATACCTCCAAGGTGGCCGTTTCAATCATGCCCCCAAGCGCCTGCGCAAGCTGCTCCTGCACCGGCGGCAGATCAGCAAGCTCATCGGTGCGGTTGAGCGCGAGGGAATGACTCTCGTCCCGCTCAAGCTCTATTTTAACGACAAAGGTCGCGCCAAAGTCGAGCTTGCGCTGGCGCGCGGCAAGAAATTGCACGACAAGCGCGAGACGGAAAAGAAACGCAGCTGGGAGCGCGAGCGCGGCCGGCTGCTGCGAGCAAAGGGTTGAACATATGGCGCTGCCCATCGCCTTCGATCATTGCGTGGTGCACGTCTCCAACTGGGAGCGCTCCAATGCTTTCTATCGCGATGTGCTTGGCGCCGAGCTGATTGCCCGCGGCCAGGGCTGGGCCTATCGTTTCGGCGCGGTCCAGCTCAATCTGCATGGGCCGGGAGTGCGGCCGGCCGAGGTCGCCCGCCTGCCGGTCCAGCCGGGGAACAGTGACCTTTGCTTTGAATGGTCGGGACCGATCAGCGAGGCCGTTGGGCATCTTGATCGCTGCGGCGTCGCCATTGAAGCCGGGCCAATGGAGCGCTTCGGGGCAAAAGGCGCCGGCACCAGCATCTACTTCCGGGATCCCGACGGGTCGCTCATGGAATTCATCTCCTACAGGCCACGCGCGTGAGTTCCCAGCGGGGAGACGTAATATGAGCATATCGCACGATCCCAACGTGCTGCCCGGTGGGCTGCCCATTCCCCAGGACGATGGGGCAGCCCGCCATCTCGCCGGGCTCAAACTTCCATCCGTGCCGCTCCCCGCGATGGACGGCAGTATCGTGGATCTATCAGGACTCTCCGGCCGCACTGTCGTCTACATCTATCCGCGCACCGGGGTGCCGGGACAGGAACCGCCGGACGGATGGGACGCCATCCCCGGGGCGCGCGGGTGCACACCGCAGTCATGTTCGTTTCGCGATCATTTTGCCGAGCTCAAGCAGCTAGGTGTAACTCATGTGTTCGGGCTCTCGACCCAGGACAGCGCCTATCAGAGCGAGGCGGTCGAACGTCTCAAGCTGCCGTTTCCGATCCTTTCAGACGGCAACCTTGCGCTCGCCCGCGCGATCAAGCTTCCCACCTTCACGATTGCGAGCATGGTTTTACTCAAGCGCATGGTGCTGGTGATCGATGCCGGCGTCATTTCCAAGGTCTTCTATCCGGTATTCCCTCCGGACAAGAGCACTGAGGAGGTGATTGCCTGGCTGCACGTGTCGAGATAGGCGCGAACCTGCGCGAAGACGGCACGGAACATCGCTGTGGTAAGCACGCCCGTATTCGTGTTGTAACGCGAGCAATGATAGCTCGCGAACACGCGTAACCCTGCCAGGTCCTGCCGTGCGCCATGGCCGAACGGCGCCGCTGATCGGCGCTGATCGAGCGCCGCGACCGTGCTCTCGTGCGAGATCCGGCCAAGGGTGACGATGGCGCGCAGACTAGGCATCTCGGCAATGGTAGCAGCGAGAAACCTGCGACACGTCCTGATCTCCGCCGGCAACGGCTTGTTCTCCGGCGGGACGCAGCGCACGGCATTGGTGATCCGGGCATCGATCAGCGTCAGCCCGTCATCCGGCCGAGCGGCGTAGGTTCCGCTCGCAAAGCCGAACCTCTTCAAGGTCTCGTAAAGCAGATCGCCGGCATAGTCGCCCGTGAATGGCCGTCCTGTCCGATTGGCTCCCTTGAGCCCCGGCGCCAGTCCCACGATCAAGAGCCGCGCAGTGGGAGAACCGAAGGAAGGGACCGGCGCGTTGAACCACTCCGGTTCCCGGCTTCGCCACTCGTCCCGAAACGCGTGCAGCCGCGGGCAAAGCGGGCAGTCGCGACCGGGTTTGCCGGACGCGCCGGCCATCACGGCCTCAATCCTCGAAGTCGTCCTCGTCGTCTAGGGGAGCGCCTGCTCCCGCGCGTTGCGGCGCCGCCGGCCGGTGGAGGAACTGGGGTGTATGCCGCTCGCGCGATTCCCGCGGTTCCCTGGCGGGCCGTTCTGATGGATCACGGCCGATTTTCGACTGTAGTTCAGTGATATCCAGGAACACGTCGGCTTGCCGGCGCAATTCGTCGGCAACCATGGGCGGTTGGGTGGAAACGGTTGACACCACCGTCACGCGCACGCCGCGCCGCTGCACGGCTTCCACGAGGCAGCGGAAGTCTCCGTCTCCCGAGAACAAGACCATATGATCGATGGAACCGGCAATCTCCATGGCATCTACCGCAAGCTCGATGTCCATATTGCCCTTGACCTTACGGCGTCCGGTCTGATCGACGAATTCCTTGGTGGCCTTGGTGACTACCGCGTAGCCGTTGTAATCGAGCCAATCGATCAAAGGCCGGATCGAGGAATATTCCTGGTCCTCAATGACGGCAGTGTAATAGAAGGCGCGAAGAAGATAGCCGCGCGTATGGAACTCGCGTAGGAGCCGCTTGTAATCGATGTCGAAGCCGAGCGCCTTTGCCGTGGCATAGAGGTTGGCACCATCAATAAACAATGCGATTTTCTCGGTTCTCGATTCCATAGTCGTCTCAATTCTGCAAAGGCATCAACATCCACAGCGCATCCATGACGGAACTTGTCCGCCTCAGAAGAAGGAACATCCTGTTATGGGATCAGTGAGCGTGAGCCGCTAAAGATGCTGTGCAGGCTCGCGTCACTGCCAATCCAATAGTCAAAACGATGGGCGTAGCCTATTCCCGTAACTTGCCTAACAGACTGATGCCGGAACGCCAAGCAGAATCTAACCGATGCTGATGCATCTTGCAATTGGAGCTTACCAACGCTAGGTAGCGCCTGCTTTCACGATCTCCATCAGGGAGCAATCGCAATGGCTCGGGTTACGGTTGAGGACTGCATCGACAAGGTCGAGAACCGCTTCGATCTCGTGCTGCTGGCCAGCCATCGTGCGCGCATGGTTTCATCGGGGGCTCAGATCACGGTCGATCGCGACAACGACAAAAATCCGGTCGTGGCGTTGCGTGAGATAGCCGAGGCTACCATCTCGGCCGACGATCTCAAGGAAGAGCTCGTTCATTCGCTGCAAAAATACGTGGAGGTCGACGAGCCCGAACCGGAAGGGCCGCCGCTCATCAGCTCGGTCGCGGGCAGCATCGAGGCCGACGACACGGAGGTCACCGGCGAGCGTATGACGGAGGAAGAGCTGCTCAAGGGCCTCGAAGGGCTTACCCCGCCGGAGGAGCAACCGGAAGAGGAAGAATAGGCATGCGTTCGGTCGCCGCCGCCTCCTGTTCTTGAGGACGGCCTCGGTCTAGACGAGAATAGCAGCCGAGGGCGTGCCGCAGCCCAGGCGGCCCTGTGCCAGGCATTTTTCTCTCAGGGCAAAGCCACGCATACAGACCACGTGCGGGACCACCGCGCCGCTATCCGTCTTCTTCCCGCCCATGCTGGTTCGGAAGGCGAAGGCCGGCGTTTGCTCTTGTAGGCATTAACCAGTGCCATGATATCCTTGTACAAAGGGCTCCGCTCATGTCTGCGCGGGGCGCAGGACTTTCGAAGTGGCGCGTTCTTCGACCGACCTTCCACGCATGCAAAACCAAGCGCGGGATCGTGCCCCGTTCGGGCGCAGCCTGAGCATCGTATCCGAAGTATTTGATTCGCCAGTAAAATTAAACCGGCAGCCAGCCAAACCGCCGATGATGCGGCAGTACGATCTGATCGAGCGCGTGAAGCGGTACAATCCTAACGCGAGTGAGCCGCTTCTCAACCGGGCGTATGTCTACGCGATGCGGGCGCATGGGGAGCAGAAGCGGGCGTCCGGCGACCCCTATTTCTCCCATCCGCTCGAGGTGGCCGCGATCCTCACCGACCTCAAGCTCGATGATGCAACCATAGCGGCCGCCCTCTTGCATGACACCATAGAGGATACCGCAGCCACCCGGGTCGAAATCGACCAGATGTTCGGTCGCGACATCGGCGCACTGGTCGAGGGGCTCACAAAGCTCAAAAAGCTCGATCTCGTCACAAAGGAAGCAAAGCAGGCCGAGAACCTCCGTAAACTGCTCTTGGCCATTGCCGACGACGTCAGAGTGCTGCTGATCAAGCTCGCGGATCGGTTGCACAACATGCGCACCCTCTCCCACATGCCTCCGGAGGCGCGGCGGCGCAGCGCGCAGGAAACGCTCGACATCTACGCCCCCCTCGCCGGCCGCATGGGGATGCACGAGATGCGCGAGGAACTGGAAGACTTGGCGTTTCGCGAGCTCAATCCGCAGGCGTATGCCGTCGTCAGCGGGCGGCTTGATGAGCTTGAGAGCAAGAGCACCGGCCTGGTGACCGAGATCGCGCAGCAGCTCGCCAAGAAGCTCTCGGATCGCGGCATTGATGCCGAAGTCGCCGGTCGGCGCAAACGGGCCTACTCGATCTGGTGCAAGATGGAGCGCAAGTCGATCGGGTTCGAGCAACTCTCGGATGTTTTCGGTTTTCGCGTCATCGTGGACTCGCTCCCACAATGCTATGAGGCGGTCGGCATCGTGCATACGAGTTGGCCCGTGGTGCCGGGTCGCTTCAAGGATTACATCTCCACTCCAAAGCAGAACGACTACCGTTCGATCCATACGACGGTCATTGGCCCAAGCCGGCAGCGGGTCGAGTTGCAGATCCGCACGCGTGACATGCATCAGATCGCCGAGTACGGGATCGCCGCGCATGCGCTCTACAAGGACGGCGTGGGCTCTCCGACCGAGATGCTCTCTCGCGAATCCAGCGCCTATGCATGGCTGCGTCGTACAATCGAGCTGTTGGTGGAGGGCTCGAACCCGGAAGAGTTTCTCGAGCACACCAAGCTCGAGCTGTTTCACGACCAGGTGTTCTGCTTCACGCCGAAGGGCAAGCTGATAGCCTTGCCGCGACGTGCCAACGCCATCGACTTTGCCTACGCGGTACACACCGGAGTGGGCAACATGGCGGTTGGCTGCAAGATCAACGGAAAGATTGCGCCACTCGCATCGGAGCTCGTGAATGGCGACGAGGTCGAGATCATTACATCGAAGGCACAAAGCGCGCCGCCGGCCGCGTGGGAGTCGCTTGTGATCACCGGCAAGGCACGCGCCGCCATCCGGCGGGCGACGCGAGCCGCTGTGCGCAATCAATATGCCGGGCTCGGCCGACGCATCGTTGAGCGGCTGTGCCAGCGAGCCAAGATCTTCTATTCGGATGAACAGCTTCAGGTCGCGCTGCCGCGCCTAGCGCGCGCTTCGGTCGAAGAGGTCATGTCGGCGGTAGGTCGCGGCGAAATGCGCGCGGCCGACGTGGTGCGCGCGATGCATCCGGATTACAAGGAGGAGCGCGCGGCCGGTACCATCCAGCAGCCGAAGCCGGAAGGTGGCTGGTTCAGGCTGAAGAAGGCCAAATCAGTAGCAGTCAAAGGTGCGGGAGAGGCCGGCACTGCAATTCCGATTCGTGGCATGAACACGGATTTACCCGTACGGTTTGCTCCCAACTGCGGCGCCGTTCCCGGCGACAGGATCGTGGGAATCCTCACCCCCGGCGAAGGCGTTACGATCTATCCAATCCAGTCCCCGGCGCTGAAAGACTTCGAGGATGCGCCGGAGCGCTGGCTTGATCTGCGCTGGGACGTCGATGAACGCACGCCTCAGCGCTTCCCTGCCCGCATTGTGTTGCAGACGGTGAACGAGCCCGGATCGCTTGCACAGGTCGCCCAGATCATTGCCGAGCATGACGGCAACATCGACAACATCCGCATGGAGCGATCGGCTCCCGATTTCACGGCGGTGATGATCGACCTCGAAGTATTCGACATCAAACATCTCAATGCGATTCTTGCGCAGCTTCGTGCGAAAGACGTTGTGGCCAACGCCGAGCGGGTAAACGCATGAATGCTTAGGCTCGGCGTGAATGTCGATCATGTCGCGACGGTGCGTAACGCGCGCGGGGGCCTGCATCCGGATCCGGTGCACGCGGCGATGCTTGCGATCGGGGCGGGTGCCGACGGTATTACCGCCCACTTGCGCGAGGACCGCCGGCACATTCGCGACCAAGATATTGCCCGGCTGAAGGCGGAGATCACGAAGCCGCTCAATTTGGAGATGGCGGCAACTCCCGAGATGCTCCGCGTTGCAGTCGCGACCCGACCGCACGCCGCCTGCCTCGTGCCGGAACGGCGCGAGGAGCGCACGACCGAAGGCGGCCTCGATGCTGCCGGACAGCGGGCGCAGCTTACGCCGCTTATTGCCGAGCTCAAGCAGGCGGGAATACGCGTCTCGCTCTTCATCGCTGCACAGCTCTCACAGATCGAGGCAGCCCTGCTCGTCGGTGCACCAGTCATCGAGTTGCACACGGGGGCGTGGTGCGATGCTCTTGCGGAAAATCGAACCCAGGATGCGGAGCGGGAATGGGAGCGCATTCGAGAGAGCGCAAAGCTCGCCCGGCGAGAAGGTCTGGAGGTTCACGCCGGCCACGGGCTCAATTTCAACACGGCCGAGGTCATCGCTGCCCTGCCAGAGGTTGTGGAACTCAACATCGGACATTTCCTCGTTGGCGAGGCGATCTACATTGGGCTTGCAAGCGCCATCAAAACAATGCGTGCGGCCATGGACCGGGGGCGACGATGATCCTCGGCATCGGATCCGATCTCATCGACGTGCGCCGGATCGAGCGGACGATCGAGCGGCATGGCGAGAGATTTCTGGGCCGGATCTTTACTGCCACGGAGCGGGCTACCGCGGACCGCCGGGCAAGGAGAGACGAGACCTATGCAAAGCGTTTTGCGGCGAAGGAGGCATGCGCAAAAGCCCTGGGCACCGGCCTGCGCGCAGGAGTATTCTGGCGCGACATGGGTGTGGTCAACCTCCCTTCAGGCCGTCCGACCATGAAGCTTACAGGCGGCGCGCTCATGCGGCTGCAGGCCATTACGCCAGCCGGATGCGAGCCGCGCATCGATGTCACCATCACCGACGAAGGACCGATGGCGCAGGCTGTAGTTGTCATCAGCGCAGTTCCAGGCGTGCGATCCGCGCGACCGCTCGCCGCGACCGACCGTGGCGGGAAGGTGGATGACTAAGACATTGATATGGCAACTCGAATTTGTGACTGAATGGCTTGCGCCTCTTCCAGGAATTTACCGGCTGTTCATTGCACCCTCCTCTGACAGCGGCTAGAAGGGCGCGGGGCGCGACGCGATGGACCATCGGCCGATGAGCGTGAATTCAATGGCCAAGCGGAAGGAAGGCGGCATTGCCGAGACCGGACGCGTGATATTTCACGCGCTGATCATCGCGCTTGTGATTCGTACCTTCCTGTTTCAGCCCTTCAATATCCCGTCCGGATCGATGAAGGCGACCCTCCTGGTCGGCGACTATCTTTTTGTATCCAAATACTCGTACGGCTACAGCCATTACTCCCTGCCGTTCTCGCCGCCTGTGTTTTCCGGTCGCATCTGGGCATCGCCGCCCGACCGTGGTGATGTCGTGGTCTTCCGGCTGCCGAAGGATGATACGACCGACTACATCAAGCGGGTTATCGGGCTTCCGGGCGATCGTATCCAGATGATCGACGGCGTACTCCACATCAACGGCGAGCCTATCAAGCGCGAGCGCATTGAAGATTTCGTGGAGACCGAGGAGGGGTCCCGGGTTTCACGGGTCAAACGTTGGCGGGAAACCCTTCCAAATGGCGTGAGCTACACCACACTCGATCTGGTCGATAACGGCTTCTATGACAACACGCCGGTTTATCAGGTGCCCGAAGGTCACTATTTCATGATGGGCGACAACCGCGACAACTCCACCGACAGCCGTGTGCTAAGTCAAGTAGGCTATGTGCCATTCGAGAACATCGTCGGCCGCGCCCAGATCATCTTCTTCTCCATTCGCGAAGGCGAGCACGCATGGATGGTGTGGCGCTGGCCGTGGTCGGTACGCTGGGATCGGCTCTTTACGTTGGTTCGATGAGCCGCAGACCAAGGGAAAACCTGCCACTGGAGGAAGCGCCCGGACCCGCCAATATCCACATTGATCCCAGGCCTCGAACTAAAGCCAAGCAAACAAGGGCGCTCCGTCCCACCTCCGACGAGTTCGAACAGCGCATCAGGTATCGGTTCGGCGACCCTGCTCTGCTCGAGCAGGCACTTACGCACATTTCGGCGCTACCAGGGCTGCGCAACCGCGGAGGCTCCTACCAGCGGCTAGAATTTCTCGGCGACCATGTCCTTGGCCTCGCAATATCCGACATGTTGTTTCGCGCCTTCCCCAAAGCTGACGAAGGGGAGATGTCTCGCCGCCTCGCAGACCTCGTACGCAGGGAGGCATGCGCCGATGTGGCACGGGCGATAGACCTTGGCGATGTGATCAGACTCGGTGCTTCGGAAGCCAACTCGGGTGGCCGCAGCAGAACGGCGATCCTCGCCGATGTCTGCGAGGCGCTTATTGGAGCCATTTTTGTAGATGGCGGATATGCGGCCGCTTGCGAGGTCATCGAGCGCCTCTGGAGCCCCCGCATGCGCAAGCCCTCGGCGCTGCGGGATTCCAAAACCGCGCTGCAGGAGTGGGCACAAGCGCGCGGTCTTCCGACTCCCGCGTATCGCGAGATCGAGCGCAAGGGACCGGACCACGATCCGGAATTTCGGGTCATGGTGGAACTTGCAGATTTTGCGCCGGCCGAAGGGCTGGGTCGCTCAAAACGTTCAGCCGAGCAGGCGGCGGCCACTGCCATGTTGAGCCGTGCCGAAGTGAAAGCGGATCGGCTCGATGGCTGCTAAGAAACGTCCTCGCCGCCGGGGCGAGGTCGTCGAAGCGCCAACATCGGACGCAGATTCGCGGGTCGGCCCTGCCAGCGCCGGCTCATGCGGTCATCTCGACCGGACGGAAAGCGCTGCAGACGCTGCTCGGGGCGATCAGAGGTGCGGATTTGTAGCGCTCATTGGCGCGCCCAATGTTGGTAAATCAACGCTGATCAATGCGCTGGTCGGTACCAAAGTCGCGATCGTATCGCATAAAGCGCAGACCACCCGTTCGCTGCTCCGCGGCATCGCCATCGTCGGGTGCTCGCAGCTCATTCTAGTCGACACGCCGGGAGTATTTGCGCCCAAGCGTCGGCTCGACCGTGCCATGGTGGCGAGTGCCTGGGCAGGCGCACACGAGGCCGACATTGTCGCACTTATTCTCGATGCCAAGCGCGGCATCGACCAGGAAACCACGTCCGTCCTCGATAAGTTGGTCGAGATCCGCCGACCCAAGATCCTGGGCGTCAACAAGATCGATGCGGTGGACAAGCCGCTTTTGCTGAGGATTGTGGATAGGGCGAATCGGTGCGCGAGGTTTGCGGCCACATTCATGGTCTCTGCTTTGAAGGGCGATGGTGTCGCGGATGTCAAGCAATGGATGGCACGCCATGTCCCCGCGGGCCCATGGCATTATCCCGATGACCAAATCACAGACGCCCCACTACGCCACCTTGCGGCGGAAATCACCCGGGAGAACCTTTATTCGCAGCTTCATCAGGAGCTGCCCTATCGCTCGACGGTGGAGACCGATCAATGGCAAGAGCGCCCGGATGGGTCGGTGCGCATCGAGCAGACCATATATGTTGAACGTGAGAGCCAGCGAAAGATCGTGCTTGGGAAGGCCGGCCAGACCATCAAGGCGATCGGAGCGCAAGCTCGTCGCGAGATAGCCGAAATAGTTGAGGCGCCCGTGCATTTGTTTTTGTTCGTAAAAGTGGATGAGAGCTGGGAGGACGATCGGGAGCGCTACCGCGCCATAGGTCTCGAATTTCCCAAGGACTAACGATGCGCTGGACCGATGAAGGGATCGTGCTTGGAACCAGGCGTCACGGCGAGGGCAATGCGATCCTTGAGCTGATGACACGCGATCACGGCCGTCATCTCGGTTTGGTGCGGGGAGGGGCGGGCTCGCGGCTGCGACCCGTACTCCAGGCGGGCAACCAGGTAAGTGCGACGTGGCAAGCGCGTCTGGACGAGCATCTCGGATGCTATACCGTAGAGGGTCTGGACCTGCGCGCCGCATCGTTCCTGGCGGCTCCATATGCGCTATACGGCGTGGTGCATCTCGCCGCACTCTGCCGCCTCCTGCCGGAGCGCGATCCGCATCCGAACATCCATGCCGCTTTGTCCGATCTGCTCGATTCGCTCCTCGATGCCCGGCGTGCGGGAGCCTGCCTGGTGCGCTTCGAGCTGCAGCTTCTGTCGGAACTCGGTTTTGGTCTCGACCTCACGTGTTGCGCTGCGACTGGCGAGCAAATCGATCTCATCTATGTGTCGCCGAAATCCGGGCGTGCCGTGTCGCGGCGCGCCGGCGAGCGGTGGAAGGACAGGCTGTTGCCTCTGCCGGCA
>DATBYX010000485.1:0-5506 GCA_036513475.1 Xanthobacteraceae bacterium
CCCCAACCTCACCGGCGGCACCTCCAAGATGCTGCCCAACCACCACATCACCAAGCCGGTCTTTATCGGCGAGGTGCGCGGGGACGGGCAGTTCGACGTTGTATGGAAGACGCCGGGGCTGGTTCCAGGCGACGCGTGGTCAAAATACCTGCCCGGATCGAAGGACCTGGAGGCCGACTGGGTGACCCTGAAGTGCGGCAACTACAATAAGGTCACGCAAAAATGCGGTGGCGCATAGCCGCATTCCCTGCATAATCGCACCAGAGGGCGGCTCGATTTCGGAAGATTGAGCCGCCCCTTGCTCGGCCGTCATGGCCGGGCTTTGTCCCGGCCCTCCACGCCTTGCTTGCGGTGACAAAGACGTGGACTGCCCGGAACAAATCCGGGCATGACGGTGGATAAAGGAATGGCCGCCGTCCTAAATCGTTTCATCGCGCTTGTTATAGCGGTCGTGTTTTTCTCGTGCGCGGGGACGGGTGCGCGCGCCGACCGCTACACGGACGCGCTCCTTCACTTTACGGCCGACAGCTTCGACGAGACCATCGAGGGCATCAATGGCGTGACCAGCAGCGGCAATCCGCTTGCTGCCAGCGTGGTTGCGGCGCTGCAGGACGGCCGTCTCCTCTTCAGCTCAGACGCGAAGGGCGTTTTCATTCGCGACCAGCTCGACCAGCTCATCGATGCGAGGACAGGCCAACCGGCCGCGGGAGCTCCCCCTGCCGATCTCGCGCCGGTACGGCTGAACAACCGTTTGCGACGCATTGTCGAGGCAGCGCTCGGCAGTTTGACCCTGCTGGCGCCGGATCCGGCAAAGCGCCTGGAAGCGGCACAAGCCGTATTCCGATCCAAGGATGCGAATGCGCTGCCCGCGCTCCAACAGGCGATCGCCAACGAGCCCGATCCGCAGGTGAAAAGGGCACTGGTGGAGGCGCGCGCCGCAGTCATTCTCTATCTCGACAATGCACCCGAGGAGGACAAGTTCGATGCCATTGCCGTGATCCGCGAGCGGGGGGACCAGGATGCGCTTGCGCTCCTCGGAGGGCTCCCGGCAACGGCCCCACCCGCGGTGACGAAGGCCGCGAGCGAAGCCATCGCGTCCATCGAGAACGGCCTCGCCATCTGGAGCGCGTTGCAGAACGCCTGGTACGGGCTCTCGCTCGGCTCCGTGCTCCTCCTCGCTGCCATCGGTCTCGCCATTACCTTCGGCGTGATGGGCGTCATCAACATGGCGCACGGCGAAATGGTCATGCTCGGCGCCTATACGACCTTCGTGGTCCAGGAGGTGATCCGTGCACGCAATCCCGCATTGTTCGGCTATTCGCTCGCGTTCGCGCTCCCGCTGGCTTTCGCGGTCGCGGGCTGCGTCGGAATTCTGATCGAGCGCGGCATCATCCGATTTCTCTATGGTCGTCCGCTGGAAACGCTGCTCGCGACCTGGGGGCTGTCGCTGATCCTGCAACAGGCGGTGCGCACGGCCTTTGGCCCAACCAACAAGGATGTGGGCACGCCGTCCTGGATGAGCGGGGCATTCGACCTCGGTCACCTGACCATTACGTATAATCGGCTGTGGATTATCGTGTTCACCCTCCTCGTCTTCTTGGGCCTGCTTGCCCTATTGCGGTTCACCCGCTTCGGGCTCGAAATGCGGGCCGTGACCCAGAACCGGGCGATGGCGGCGTCGATGGGAATAAGGACAAGCCGGATCGATGCGCTCACGTTCGGGCTCGGCTCGGGGATCGCCGGGCTGGCCGGAGTTGCGCTCTCGCAGATCGATAATGTGAGCCCCAACCTCGGCCAAGGCTACATCATCGATTCATTCATGGTCGTCGTCTTCGGCGGTGTGGGAAATCTCTGGGGAACGCTTGTGGGAGCGTTCACGCTGGGCATTGCCAACAAGTTCCTGGAGCCCTATGCCGGCGCAGTGCTGGGCAAGATCGCGATCCTGGTGCTGATCATACTCTTCATTCAGAAGCGGCCGCGAGGCCTGTTCGCCTTGAAGGGCCGAGCGGCCGAGGCATGATGCCGGGGCTGGTTGGGCGTTCGCTCGATCGTGGCGCAACCGCTTTCCTCGCGGTGCTGGCGGTCATCGCTCTGCTCGTGCCGGCTCTCAATCTCCTGATGGCGCCCACCTCGCCGCTTTACCTGTCGTCCTACTTTGTCGCATTGTTTGGAAAGTATCTGTGCTATGCGCTGTTGGCGCTCGCGATCGACCTAATCTGGGGCTTTTGCGGGATTCTCTCGCTCGGCCACGGTGCTTTCTTCGCGCTCGGCGGCTACGCGATGGGCATGTACTTGATGCGTCAGATCGGAACCCGCGGCGTCTACGCGCATCCGATATTGCCCGATTTCATGGTGTTCCTGAATTGGCCGGACTTGCCGGTCTACTGGTACGGTTTCCAGCACTTCGCTTATGCCGCCTTCATGGTCCTGTTCGTGCCGGGCCTGCTTGCCTTCGTATTCGGCTGGTTCGCATTCCGCAGCCGGGTCACCGGAGTCTACCTTTCGATCATCACCCAGGCGCTCACGTTTGCGCTGATGCTCGGTTTCTTCCGCAACAATTTTGGCTTTGGCGGCAATAACGGCCTCACGGACTTCAAGGACATTCTGGGCTTCAATGTCCAGGCACCGGGAACACGCGCGGCGCTGTTCATCGCATCGGTGCTCGCGCTGATGCTCGGCTTTGTCATCTGCCGGGTGATCGTGAGCTCGAAATTCGGCAAGGTTCTGATCGCCATTCGCGATGCCGAGGCGCGCACACGCTTTCTCGGCTACAGGGTCGAAGCCTACAAGCTGCTCGTGTTCACGCTCTCGGCTTGCATGGCGGGCGTCGCAGGCGCCCTCTACGTTCCACAGGTCGGCATCATCAATCCCAGCGAATTCTCGCCGGCCAACTCCATCGAGGCAGTAATCTGGGTGGCGGTGGGCGGGCGCGGCACGCTCACCGGAGCGGTCCTCGGAGCCGTGCTGGTGAACTACGGCAAGACCTATTTCACCAGCGGAATGCTCGCGCCCTATTGGCTGTTCCTGCTCGGCGGCCTGTTTGTCGCAGTGACGCTGCTGCTGCCGCGCGGGATCGTCGGAACGTTCCAGCACTGGTGGGGAGAGATGCGGGACGGGAGCCGCGACGGTATGGCGGACGAGAGCGGGCCAATAGGAGAACCGGCCGTGCGGCCCGCGGAGTGAGCATGGACCCACGCACGACCACCGCTCTCCTGTATCTTAGCGGCGTGACGGTCTCGTTCGACGGTTTTCGCGCGCTCAACAATCTCTCCTTCACGGTTGATCCGGGCGAGATGCGCGCGGTTATCGGACCGAACGGCGCCGGGAAGACCACGATGATGGACGTGGTAACCGGTAAGACCAGGGCCGATATCGGCGAGGTCTATTTCGACGGGTCCTATGACCTCTCGCGTCTCGACGAGACCGAGATCGCACTGCTCGGAGTTGGACGCAAATTCCAGAAGCCCACCGTCTTCGACATGCACACGGTGGAGGACAATATCGGTCTGGCGCTCAAGGGCGACCGGCGCGCGCGCAAGACCCTGTTCTGGAAGGAGAGCGTCGAGGAACGGCGACGCATTGCCGCAATCCTCGACGTCATTCGACTCACCCCGCTGCGCCGGCGCAAAGCCGGGCTTCTCTCCCACGGCCAGAAACAGTGGCTCGAGATCGGCATGCTGCTCGCGCAGGAACCGAAGCTCCTTCTGGTTGACGAGCCGGTGGCGGGTATGACCGATGTAGAAACGCAACAGACCGTGGAGCTGCTCAAACAGATCAATCGCGACCGCACCGTCATTGTGGTCGAGCATGACATGACTTTCGTGCGGGAGCTCGACGTCAAGGTCACCTGCCTGCACGAAGGATCGGTGCTGGCCGAGGGCACGATTGACCAAGTCTCGCAGAATGAACGCGTCGTCGAAGTGTATCTAGGACGGTAGGCCTCATGCTGCAGGTGAATGCCATCGATCTGCACTATGGCGCCGCGCAGGCGCTCCGGGGAGTTTCGCTCGAGGCGAAACCGGGCAAGGTCACCTGTGTGTTGGGTCGAAACGGGGTCGGCAAGACAAGTCTGCTCGATGCGCTTGCCGGACAGCACTCCGTCAGCAAGGGGACCATAGCGCTTGATGGAGCGGATATTACGCGCCTTAGTGCCAGCGAGCGGGCACGCCGCGGGGTGGCCTATGTACCCCAGGGCCGCGAGATATTTCCGCTGCTCACGGTAGAGGAGAATCTCAGGACCGGATTTGCCCCGCTAAAGCGCGAGGACCGCTCTATCCCAGCCGATGTGTTCTCCCTGTTTCCCGTGCTCAACGGGATGCTGCGCCGACGCGGGGGTGATCTCTCCGGAGGCCAGCAGCAGCAGCTTGCCATCGGCAGGGCACTGGTCATGCGCCCGCGGCTCCTGCTGCTCGACGAGCCGACGGAGGGCATTCAGCCTTCCATCATAAAGGATATCGGCCGCGCCATCGCATATTTGCGCAATCTCGGACAGATCGCCGTGGTGCTGGTGGAACAGTACCTCGACTTCGCACGCGAGCTCGGCGACTTTTTCGCCGTCATGGACCGCGGCGCGATCGTCTATTCCTGCACCTGCGAGAGCATGGATGAAACGGCGCTCAAGCGCGCCATGGCGATCTGAGGCTTGGGCATGAGCGTTGTGCCTGCTCCAGAGAACGAGGTGTTTGCCGCGAACCGTGCATGCGGGCGTATCGCGCTGGCGGTCAAGGCAGACCGCGGCGTGACGCGCCGCTCCCGCATTCGGGAGGAAGGTCCATTGCGTGTGCGATGTCCCGGCCAGCCATCGGCCGAGCTCGAGGCTGTGATTCTCAATACGGCGGGCGGGGTGGCAGGCGGCGACCGCTTGAACATCGACATATCGGTGGCTTCCGAAGCGCGCCTCGTCGTGACCACGGCAGCGGCGGAAAAAATCTATCGCGCCCTCGATGACGACGCCCTCATCGCAATCAACCTGAAGGTCGCAGCAGGGGCCACCCTCGCGTGGCTGCCGCAAGAGGCCATCTTGTTCGATGGCGCGCGGCTGGCCCGCACAATTCGCATCGATATCGACCGGGATGCGCGCCTCATTATCGGGGAGGCCATCATTTTCGGCCGCTTGGGCATGGGGGAGACGGTCCGCCATGGCCGACTGCTCGACCGTTGGCAGGTGTATCGCGAAGGACGGATCATCCACGCCGAAGCCCTGCGATTTGAAGGCGAGATCGGCGCGAAACTGGCGGCTGCCGCGGTTACCAACGGGGGCACCGCGATTGCGACCGTCTTGATCGTACCTGCCGAGGAATCGTCTCTGATCGGCGTGCGTGCGCTTCGCTTTGTCGGCGAGGTTGCGGCGTCCGCGTGGAAGGGGATGCTGCTGATCCGGCTGTGCGCAGGCGATGGGGCGGCGCTCCGGCACGATCTGGTCGCGGTATTGAACGCGGTGCGCAGCGGAGCACTGCCGCGGCTATGGCTCAACTGAGTGCAGAAAAGCGATGAATCTGACTCCGCA
>DATBYX010000486.1:0-3445 GCA_036513475.1 Xanthobacteraceae bacterium
GCGTTCGCGTGCGAACGGTTTTCGAGGGCACCGTGTTTGTTACTGTTGCAACCAATTACGAGAAAGGTCGAAATTTCGATTCATCCTAGCTGTACGCGTCCCGTCCGCGTGACCCTACCTGCGCACGTATGCCCAGAAGGACCCCGAGACACCCCCTCGGGTAGTCTGTGGAACGGCCCAGCAAATAGACAAGGGGGCGCAGCTCTGCCCCCCCGGTGTCGACCTGAAAGTCGGGAAAGAAGTTTCTTACAGGGATGGCCCCGGCCTGGCCCGTCCCCTGGCGCCATTGGCGATTTGGTCACCCTCCGCCCCAAAACGCGCCCTTGGGGCTCTCTATGGCTCCCCGCAGCATTCCAAACCATGATATGGGAGCCCCCATGGAGCAACGCTTTCCTTACGAACAAAGCGAATGGGCTGGCGGGATCGACGCTGAGCGGCGACGTCGGTGGTATGAAGCCCTGGAAAAAATGGCCGCGGTTAACGTGCGAGCACGATTGGCTCAAACGGACGCCGGATCACTAGGAACAATGACCATAGGGTCAGAGAGCATCACAATAGGATTTGTTCAGGAGTGGCTCGCCTGGCACGACCGCCAAACATCGGAGCGAGAGAACAGCTTCCGGCGCCGTCAGATATTCTGGACACGATGGGCAGCTTGGGCCGCGACAGTCGCAGCGCTTGCAACGGCAGTCGGCTGGATTCTCACCACTTGGCGCCAAGTAAGATAGCGCGCTTTACTCCTGCCAATCCGCCGCCCGGCGCAGCCCGTACAGCGATCTAAACCCGCTGCCCGTCGTTTGATACGTCCCCGCTGTCCGATGGCAAAATAGACAGGCTGAGGGGCTCGGCGCTGCGACCATGGGGCATCCGCTCGACATCGTCACCGCCAAGACCACCCGCGAGATCAACCCGGCGTTCAAAGAGGCAGCGCAAAAGCGAGCGGGCGAAGTATTGATCAGCCCCGACCCGCTGTTCTCTAGCCGTCCGGTGCAATTGGCCACGCTGGCGGCGCATCATGCGATGCCGGCCATCTACGCCCTTCGCGACTTTGCCGAGGGCGGCGGACTGATCAGTTACGGGTCGAACTTTACCGACATGTTTCGCCAGGCCGGCACCTATGTGGCCCGCATCCTCAAGAGCGAGAAGCCGGCTGACCTGCCGATCCTGCAGGCGACCAAGTTCGAGCTCGTCATCAATCTGCAGACCGCCGAGGCGTTCGGGCTCGATGTGCCGCCGCAGTTGCTCGCGCTCGCCGATGAGGTGATTGAGTGAAAAGACGCGAGTTGATCACGCTGCTCGGCAGCGCGGCGGCATGGCCGCTTGGGGCGCGCGCGCAGCACCCGACGCTGCCGGTGGTTGGGTTCCTTCACGGCGGCTCCCTCGCTGCGTTCGCGCCCTTCCTAGATGGGTTCCACCGCGGTCTTAAGGAAACCGGTTATACAGAGGGCAAGAATGTCGTCATCGATTACCGCTGGGCAGAGAATCAATACGATCGACTACCCGGGATGGCCGCGGACCTCGTACGCCGACAGGTAACCGTGATATTCGCGGGTGGCTCGGTTCGAGCGGCCAAGGCCGCCACAGCAACGATTCCGATCGTGTTTACGACCGGTGAGGACCCGGTCAAGGCGGGTCTCGTTGCCAGCCTCAACCGGCCGGGCGGCAATGTCACCGGTATTACTCTGTTCTACGTTGAACTCGGGGCGAAGAGGCTGGAGCTGCTGCGCGATCTCGTGCCCAAAGCCGAACTGGTCGGGCTGCTCACAAATCCAAGGTCGCCGCAAGGGGTGGGCAGCAACACGGAAGCCGAGGAGCAGGAACGCGACGCACGCGCAGCGGCGAGCATAATGGGACGGCAACTCGTCGTTGTTCACGTCAGCTCTGAGAGCGAAATAGACGAGGCGTTCTCAACTGTCGTGGAACAGCGCGCCGGAGCGCTCATCGTCGCCTCTGATATTTTCCTCTCCACCCGAAAAAATCAACTGATTGCACTCGCCTCCCGTCACGCCATACCGACGATTTACCCGTGGCGCGACGCTGTAAGTGCGGGCGGCTTGATCGGCTACGGCATTGACCTGGCCGACAGCTATCGTCAGGCAGGCAGCTACATCGCTCGCGTTCTCCAGGGCGCTAAGCCGGGCGAGTTGCCTGTGCTGCAACCGACAAAGTTTTTATTGGCCATAAACCTCAAGACTGCACGGTCGCTCGGCCTCACTGTGCCGTTGATCATGCAGATGACCGCTGATGAAGTGGTCGAATAAGCTTTTTTGCTGCACTGCATGGGTCCGCTTGTGGCACTTCGCGACGATTCGTCGTGACGCGTAAATTCGGTCGCTATTGGAGGCATAGCAGACCTGAGCGAGCGTTTAGTCCAGACCAACTCAGTCGAAAATGACCATCTGCGACATTGGCTGTGCGCTGCGGCAATGGTTTTGACGCCGGTTTGAGCCCCTATCGAAGTACTCGTTTGAGCCGATACAATGCTGTCTCCTGAGCTTGGGAGCGGATATGCGGCGACGTGAATTCAATACGCTTCTCAGCGGCGCGGCGGCTACGTGGCCGTTCGGGGCACGAGCGCAGCAGCCGGCGGTGCCGGTGATCGGATTCCTCAACGCGCGGTCACCCGATGACACGACGCATCTATTGGCCGGGTTTCGCCAAGGTCTGGCCGATGGCGGCTTCATCGAGCGCCAGAATGTGACAATCGAATACCGCTGGGCGGAGGGTCAGTATGAGCGGTTGCCGGCACTTGCCGCAGAGATCGCTCGCCGGCCGGTAGACGTCATCGTTGCCACCGGCGGTGAGCCAGCGGCGCTCGCAGCCAAGGCCGCAACGTCGATCATCCCAATCGTCTTTGCCATCGGCGGCGATCCGGTCAAGGCGGGCCTCGTGGCGAGCTACAGTCGACCGGGCGGGAACGCCACCGGAATGAACATCCTGACCCGCTCGCTGGAAGCGAAGCGAATCGGATTGCTGCGCGATCTCGTGCCGCGGGCCTCGATGATCGGCCTGCTCATGAATCCCGGGATGCCGGCGGCCGATTTGTATCTGGCCGACGCCCAGGAAGCCGCGCGCAGTGCCGGTCTGGAACTCATGATCTTGCGAGCCGGTGCGGATCAGGAAATCGACGCCGCATTCGAAACCATCGCTCGGCAGCGTGTTCCTGCTCTGGCCATCGGAGCCGATCCATTCTTCGATACCCGTCGCACCAAGCTTGTGGCGCTAGCCGCGCAATATGCGGTGCCGACGATTTACCAGTTTCGTGAATTTGTCACCTCCGGCGGCCTCATGAGCTACGGTGCCGATGTTCCCGATGTCTACCGGCAGATTGCCATCTATGCCGGCCGAATTCTCAAGGGCGCCCCGCCCGCCGACCTGCCGGTGTTACAGCCGACCAAGTTCGAGTTCGTGATTAACCTCAAGACCGCGAAGGTGCTCGGGGTCA
>DATBYX010000487.1:0-3703 GCA_036513475.1 Xanthobacteraceae bacterium
TTCGGCAAGGTCTTCTTCATCGGCGAACGCCCCGGAGCAGGCCAGACGATGAAGCTCTGCAACAACTTTCTGTCGGCGACCGCGATGACCGCAACATCCGAAGCCATGGTGCTGGGCGTGAAGGCGGGCCTCGATCCCCGCGTGATGCTCGACGTGATCAATTCCGGCAGTGGCCGCAATACCGCCACGGAAGACAAGTTCGGCCGCGTCGTCCTGCCACGTCTGTTCAATCTCGGCTTCACCACCGGGCTGATGACGAAGGACGTCAAGCTGTGCCTGGAGGAAGCCAGCGCGCTCGGTGTGCCCATGGAAGTGGCACAGACGGTCGCCCGCATGCTGCAGCTTGCCTGCGAGGAGATCGGCCCCGAGGCGGACCTCACGACAGTGGTTCAAACGCTCGAGCGCCGCGCCGGCGTTGAAGTACGCGCGAGCGGGGAAGGGAGTCCGGCTGTGAGATGATCAGTCGGAGCGAAGCATGAGCGATCACGACGAGCACGAGGTCTATGCGGTCCGTTACGCGCACCACAAGCGCAAAGCTGCAGAAAATTTCATCTTCGGCGATCCGCATGACGTGCTCCAGCCGCTCGACTACTACGTCTGGGCGATCGTTGGACCATCAGGGACCATCATTGTCGATACCGGCTTCGATGCCGCGATGGGAGAGAAGCGCCAGCGCGAGATGGTCAACCCGGTCGGCGACGGCCTGCGCGCGCTCGGCGTGGATCCCGGTTCCGTGGAGACAATCATCATCAGCCACATGCATTACGATCATGTCGGCAATTACGACCTGTTTTCGCGTGCACGCTATCACCTGCAGGACGACGAGATGGGTTACGCGACCGGCCGTTCCATGTGCCATAGGGCGCTGCGCCTGCCGTTCGAGGTCGAGGACGTGATCGCGATGGTGCGCAAGCTCTTTGCCGGTCGCGTCGCGTTCCATAGTGGTGCGGACGAGATCGTGCCCGGGGTGACGGTCCATCGTATCGGCGGGCACTCGAAGGGGCTGCAGAGCGTGCGGGTAAAGACGCGGCGCGGATATGTCATGCTCGCCGCCGATGCGGCGCATCTCTACGCGCATCTCGACAGCGGGCGCATATTTCCAACCACCTACAACCTGGGCGAGGTAGTTGAAGGCTACGAGACGCTCAAGAAGCTCGCTACCTCGCGCGATCACGTCGTGCCCGGTCACGATCCCTTGGTGCTCGCGCATTATCCCGCGGCCAAACCGGGACTCGAAGGATGGGTGGCGCGCCTCGACGCCGACCCGAAAACCTGAGCGCTGCTTCGCAGGAGCGGCGCCAGTAGCTCCATTCAAGCAACATGCGGCCGCTTCTGCATCCCACTCTGGTCAATGGGCGAACCGGAGACCCGGCACTCTATATCGAGACTCTGTTCGAGCGCCGCGCCATCCTGTTCGATCTGGGCGACATCTCTGCGCTGTCCTCACGCAAGGTGCAGCGGATCGGAGCCATCTTCGTCTCGCATGCCCATGTCGATCACTTCATCGGCTTCGACCGGTTGCTGCGACTGCTGGTTGGCCGGGACACAAGAGTAAGCCTCTATGGGCCGCATGGGTTTACCGACCATGTCCAGCATAAGCTGCAGGCGTACCTGTGGAATCTTGCACATCGGTATTCCTGCGATCTCGTGTTCACGGTCACGGAAATCGCTTCCAACTTCGCATCCAAAACGACCCAGTTCCGCCTCAACGCCGCCTTCTCAAGAGAAGAGATCAGCATCGGTCAGATCAATGATGGGGTCCTGCATCAGGAGCCAAGTTTCGTCATCAGAGCGGCAATCCTCGATCACGGCACTCCATGCCTTGCCTTCGCGATCGAGGAACCCATGCATGTCAATGTCTGGAAAAATCGGCTCGCGCAGCGCGGCCTGCCCGTGGGGCCGTGGCTGCGACAGCTCAAAAATGCCGTGCGAGACGACTTGCCCGATGACCACCCCATCGCGATCCGCTCACAAACGAGTCCGTCAGTTGAGCACACAGTACGATTGGCGGATCTGCGCGATCTCGTCACGGTCACGCCCGGACAGAGGATCGCGTATGTCACCGATATCGCCGACACTCCGGCGAATCGTGCCGCTGTCGTCGCGCTGTCCCGGAATGCGGATGTGTTGTTCATCGAGGCCGCGTTCGCGCAGCAGGACGAGGAGTTGGCGAGGAAGCGTAGGCACCTGACGACCGCCGCGGCCGGGCAAATCGCCCGCCGGGCCGGAGCGCGTCGAGTGGAGCCTTTTCACTTTTCCTCCCGTTATCCCGGAGAGGAAGAGCGCCTGCTCGCGGAAGTGAGAGCCGCGTTTAGCGGCTCGGCTACATGATCGCGTACTCCGCATTGCGGCGGTCCGTGACCAGCATGCAGCCGGGGTAATGGGTGATGCAGAAATCGGGCTTGGCGGTCGCGACCACGGACTGCGGGGTAACACCGCAGGCCCAGAACACCGGGATTTCATCCTCATTGATCGGGACGGCATCGCCCCAGTCCGGCTTCATCAGATCGGAGATGCCGATCAACTCGGGCTTGCCGATATGCACCGGTGCCCCATGCACCGCCGGGAAGCGGGTCGTGATCTGGATGGCGCGGATCGCTTTCGCAGGGGTCATTGGCCGCATGGAGACAACAAGCGGCCCATGGAACGGGCCCACCGGGGCGGTCGGAACAGACGTGCGGAACATCGGGACGGTTGCGCCGCAGGTCATATGGCGTAGCTCGATGCCGTCCTCGATCAGCGCCTCCTCGAACGAAAACGAGCACCCCAGCACGAACGCGACGAGATCGTCGCGCCAATGGACGCGGATATCCGTCGGCTCATCGATCACCTCGCCGCGCCGGAATACGCGGTAACGGGAGAGGTCGGTGCGGATGTCGAGATCATCGGCAAGGGTGGGGAGGCGAAAATCGCCGGGGCTGGACACCCCAAGCACCGGACACGGTTTTGGATTGAGCTGGCAAAAGCGCAGAAAATCCCCCGCGAGCTCCTTCGGCAAGATGGCGAGATTCCCCTGCACATAGCCGGGGGCGACCCCGGCCGTCTGGCCGGTGAATTGATCGGTTCGGATCGCAAGGCGCGCATCGCGACCGGTTTGCGGGACAGCGGATGTCGGACGACGCATGCTGAGGACCGTCACGGGCGCTCCTTTTCAGCCAGACTTTTTACTCCTGCCTACTTTATCAGCATTCGGCGGCGGGAAAACCCGTCCATGGCCTCGTCCCCGTGATCGCATTCGAAAACGATTCATGCCCGCGCGACAACCACGCTCGTTGTGGATGCAAAAAGCTTCAGCTATTCTCAAACATTGCGCGACGAGGTTTGATGGTGGGTGCCCGCGAGCCGCAGCTTGGCCACGCTACTCACCGCTCGCCGGCACCACCATGTCCACAGAGGAACAAACGCCATGGTCGACAAGAACACCACGCAGGATTGGGGGGAGAAATTCTGGCACAGCGGCAAGGTCACCCGCCGCCGCTTGATCGGATACGGGAGCGCAGCTGCAGGAGCTCTCGGCGCGCTCATGCTGGTGCCCGCTCCCTGGCGGAGCGCGTTTGGGCAAGCGAAGCCATACAGGATCGGCACCCTGCAGCCGCTGTCGGGAGCCGCTGCCGCGGGCGGCAAGACGGCGCTGGTCGGAACCCAGATGGCCGTTGACCGAATCAATAAGTCCGGCGGCGTCAATGGCCGTCCTATCGAGCTT
>DATBYX010000488.1:0-13393 GCA_036513475.1 Xanthobacteraceae bacterium
CTCGGATGGCTGCCCTGGAGCATACCCGGCTTCGGGGCGCGCACGCGCAAAAGCGCCGGCCAAGTCTCGCGCGTGCCCTCGGCATTCATTGAGATGGAGCTTGACCACGACACCGGCGCCATGCGCGGACGCGTTCTTGCCGGACCGCATGAGGGCACGGCGCTCGAGGCGCTCGATCTCGCGACGCTGATCGGCTTCCTGGTCGAGATCGACGAGGAAAGCCGCGCGTTACTTATGGCGTATCTCGACTGCCGGGAGCCCCGCTGGCGTGAGCACGCACAGGGTGATGCGGCAGCGCGGGCGGGCCGCGCGGGCTGGCGCAGCGGCAAAATGACGGAAGAGGAGGCCTATCAGATCCTTGGCGTGCAGCCGGGGGCGAGCGCCGAGGAAATCGGCCGCGCCCACCGATCGCTGATGAAGAAATTGCATCCCGACCAAGGGGGGTCGACGTATCTCGCGGCCCGCGTCAATGAAGCCAAGGAAGTCCTTTTGCGCCGCCATCGCTAAACTCCGTTACTCGATGCATGTGGGGCGGCTCCTGCTAAACGCGGCTTCCTGTTTGTGACCGAGACTCAGTTCTTAAGTGTTACGCAATCGAAGTCGTTGCGCTTGAGATACTTGCAGGCGGCTTCAGCCTTGTCCTTATCCAAGCCGGCGAACCGGGCGCGATAGTAAGTAGTGCCACCTTTATCGATCGTTTCGGTGAACGGATCGGCGCCGGTAAGGATCTTCGACGCCTTGGTTTGCGCTGCCGAGAGCCGCTGCTTCGCCTCCTGTTCCCCATGGTAGGCGCCCACTTGGATGAGCCAGCCGCTGCGCATCTGCGGCTTGGGTGTTGGAGCGGGGGAGGCTTGGGGAGCGACCGTCCGTGCTGCTGCCGGCAGGGACTCCGCCGGTCCGCTCGGCGCGGCCGACGCAAGTGTAATCGTTGCCGCTGGACTCGATTCGGGCTTGGCCACCTCTGGCGCGGTGGATACCGGGACGGCAACGGGTCGCGGATCCTCAGCCGGTTTGATTGCCTCTGCCGGAGCAGGATGGAACGGCGCCGCCGACGTGCTAGATCCGCTATGGGTGCCCGCCCTGACGCTGAGCGTCTTCACCATCACGGGACGCAGGGGCTCTGTCGAACCGATGACCGGTTGCGGGGTCGGGCTTGGGGTGCCGGAAACACTCCCTCCAGTCGGTCCTTTGGTTTGACCCGCCGGCGGATTGAATCGCGCCGGCACACTTCCGGCGCTCGCCACTGCATATCGCGGCTCCGACTTCGGGTCTCGCTTTTGCTCAGGCTGTTCAACTTTGGCTTCGACCGGCGCAACGGGCGCGTCTGCCTTCACGGCTGCCTTGGGAGGAGCGCTGGGCTCGTTGGCAGCAATGGTGGTGGCCGGGGCTGCTTCCGCAATCATGGGCGCAGTCCGCTTCGTAGATGCCTGTGCGATTTTCTCGCTGATCAACTCCCGCATTCGCGCATCGCGGCTGCTTGCACTGCTGCCGCCCATGACGACCGCGACGAGATAACGGTTTCCCCGGTGAACCGAAGTGACCAGATTGAACCCGGAGGCGCCAATATACCCCGTCTTGATACCGTCTACACCTTCGACCCGGCCCAACAGATGATTATGGTTCCCGATGGATTGGCCGCGGAATGTGAATGAGCGAATTGAAAAATATTTGTAATACCGCGGGAATCTTTCCTGAATGGCGCGTCCGAGCATCGCCTGATCGCGCGCCGTCGTTACCTGGTCATCGTCCGGGAGCCCGGAGGCGTTCTTATAGACGGTGTGCGTCATGCCAAGCGACTGCGCCTTTTGGGTCATGAGCTTGGCGAACCCATCCTCGTCCGCTGCGAGTGCTTCCGCGATCACGACGGCTGCATCGTTTGCCGAGCGAGTGACGATACCTTTGATCGCATCCTCGACCTGCAGCGTGCTCCCGACTTTGAGTCCGAGTTTTGTGGGCATCTGACCGGCCGCCTCGCGAGAGACCTTAAGCTGGCTGTCCAGCTTGAGCTTGCCGGCCTCCAGTTGTTCAAACAGCAAATAGAGCGTCATGATCTTGGTGAGGGATGCCGGGTGACGCCGGGCATCCGGATTGGTCTCGTGCAGCACCTTCCCGGAATTGGCGTCGACCACAATGTCCGAGTATGGCGCGGCCTGCGTTGGACTACTTGCGAAGGTCAACAGTGCCGCAACAGAACTGCACGCGACGACCAAGCGAAGCCCATGTCGGGCTCCGGATCCGACCCGCAGCATGATACTTTCCCCCGTCCTCGTCCCCTTGGTGCCCAGCCGAGCACCGACACCCCTGTCACCCCGAGGCTCACCGATTGGACGAGGCAAAAAAGGCGGTTTTCTGAAGTTTTCCGGCCTTTTTGGCGCTCTCCCGCATTGCAACCCCGAGCAAGCCAGCCAGGATCTTTTTCCATTCTGCGAGAATGGATTAGCAACCAACCTAAATAGGGCCGCTTGCGAAACCGTAAACGGCAGCGGTTATGCCTTATTTTGCACCGCAAAAATTATATTGACATTTTTGTGCACTGCAATATATTAAGGCTCGGCTCTCGGGTGGATGTCCGAGAAACCACTTAGTGAAAATCAGTTGCTGCCGGAAAGGAGATCTAGATGGTCAAGAATATCGAAGAGGTACAACAGTTCGGAAAGGAGAATGTGGACGCGGCGATGAGGTCGTTCGGGGCCTGCTCAAAGAGCATGCAGGCGATCGCGGTCGAGTTGGCCGACTACTCCAAGCGCGTTTTCGAGCAAGGTACCGCCGCGACGGAAAAGCTGATGGGTGTGAAATCGCTGGATAAAGCCTTCGAGGTACAGAGCGACTTCGTCAGGAACTCGTATGAGGGTTTCGTCGCCCAAGCCACCAAGCTGGGCGAACTCTACGCTGACCTCGCCAAGGAGGCTTACAAGCCCTTCGAGAACCAGTTCGGGAAAATTGCTTCAGTAGTGAAGTAAGCCTGCAAGTCAAGTGGAAGTAAGCCTGCTCGTTTTACGAGAAGCCCGGCGAAATGCCGGGCTTAGCTTTTGAGGCGTCCTCAATCCGCTCCAGACGTGCCTGAGGAGCGGCGTCGAGTCGCGGCGCTGAGGGCATCCCGCGCTCCCCCGCTTGAATACGACCCCTAGGCCGATATCGGTCTCGAGGCGGCATGCCCGCGATCTCCCGTGCTGCGGCGCGCGACTGTTGGGAGCTATCCGCAACTTTTCGGCGGACCTGCCGCGAATTGCCCGCAATTGAGTCGCGAACTTGCGCGCTGGAGGGGCGCTCTGGCGAACCAGCTTTTCCGGGATTAACTCTAATCACCGGCTGAACTCGCCGGCAACACCGCCGTAGAGTGGGTGCCGCCCCTCTGTGATCCTGGGGCCGCCCGAGACTGTGCTATCGAACCTACCATGAGCCCAAGACCGACCGGAACGCGTGCCAGAACCAAAGTCCATACACGCAATGCACTGTGGGTGCCGCATTTGGGAGAGGAGGATACGGGCAAGCGCCGGCCCGGAGCGCCTGGGACAGCGGTTATCACCAAGACCAAACCGCAGACCAAGCGTCCCAGCCTCTATCGTGTGCTGCTATTGAACGATGATTATACCCCGATGGAGTTCGTGGTGCATGTGCTCGAGCGGTTCTTCAACAAGGATCCCGAGACCGCACACAGAATTATGATGCACGTGCATCAGCATGGGATCGGCGAGTGCGGCATTTATACTTACGAGGTGGCCGAGACCAAGGTGACGCAGGTGATGGACTTTTCCCGCAAACACCAGCATCCTCTCCAGTGCGTGATGGAAAAAAAATGACCGCGATAGAACGGGGGGAACACCCGCATACATTCAAGCGTTACCACGAGGCCTGACATGCCCACGTTCTCGCGCAATCTCGAACAGTCCTTGCACCGGGCGCTTGCGCTCGCAAACGAGCGGCATCACGAATATGCCACGCTCGAGCATTTGCTGCTGGCGTTGCTGGATGACCAGGACGCCGCCGCCGTGATGCGGGCATGCAATGTGGATCTGGACAAGCTCCGGCGCGGGCTTGCGGCCTATCTCGAGAGTGAGCTGGAGAACCTGGTCAGCGACGGCAACGAAGATTCAAAGCCGACGGCCGGGTTTCAGCGCGTGATCCAGCGGGCCGTCATCCATGTCCAGTCATCGGGACGCGAGGAGGTGACCGGTGCGAACGTGCTGGTGGCCATCTTCGCTGAGCGGGAGAGTCATGCGGCCTATTTCCTGCAAGAGCAGGATATGACGCGCTACGATGCGGTGAATTACATCAGTCACGGCATCGCCAAGCGGCCGGGCATGTCCGAGGCCCGACCGGTGCGGGGCTCCGACGATGAGACCGACACCAAGAGCGGCGATGATTCGAAGAAGAAAGGGGATGCACTCGACGCCTATTGCATCAACCTGAACAAGAAAGCGCGGGAAGGGAAGATCGATCCCCTGATCGGTCGCGACGCCGAGATCAGCCGCACCATACAAGTGCTCTGCCGCCGTCAGAAGAACAATCCGTTATTCGTCGGCGATGCAGGCGTGGGCAAGACCGCGATCGCGGAAGGCTTGGCGCGGCGAATCGTGCATGGCGAAGTTCCGGACGTGCTCAAGAACGCAACCGTGTTCTCGCTCGACATGGGAACCCTGCTCGCGGGGACCCGGTACCGGGGCGATTTCGAAGAGCGCCTCAAGCAGGTCATCAAGGAGCTCGAAGCCTACCCCGGCGCAATCATGTTCATCGACGAGATCCACACCGTCATCGGTGCGGGCGCCACATCGGGCGGGGCAATGGACGCGTCCAACCTGCTCAAGCCAGCGCTCGCCTCCGGCACTTTGCGCTGCATCGGATCCACGACATACAAAGAATATCGACAATATTTCGAAAAAGACCGCGCGCTGGTCAGGCGATTTCAGAAGATCGACGTGAACGAGCCGACGGTCCCCGATGCAATCGAGATCCTCAAGGGGCTCAAGCCCTATTTTGAGGATTACCACAAGCTCAAATATACCAGCGAGGCGATCAAGGCCGCGGTCGAGTTGTCCGCCCGTTATATTCACGACCGCAAGCTTCCGGACAAAGCAATCGACGTGATCGACGAATCCGGGGCTGCGCAGATGCTTTTGCCGGAAAGCCGCCGCAAGAAGACGATCGGCCTAAAGGAGATTGAAACTACAATCGCGACGATGGCCCGCATTCCGCCCAAGACCGTCTCCAAGGACGATGCCGCGGTGCTCCAGCATCTCGATCAGACCCTCAAACAGGTGGTCTACGGGCAAGACCGGGCGATTGGCGCGCTCTCTGCGTCCATCAAGCTCGCTCGCGCCGGACTGCGCGAGCCTGAGAAGCCCATCGGCTGCTATCTGTTCTCAGGGCCCACCGGGGTCGGCAAGACCGAGGTGGCAAAGCAGCTTGCCACGGCATTAGGCGTGGAAATGATCCGCTTCGATATGTCCGAATACATGGAGCGGCATACGGTTTCGCGTCTGATTGGAGCTCCGCCCGGATACGTGGGGTTCGACCAGGGCGGTCTCCTCACCGACGGCGTGGACCAGCATCCGCACTGCGTCCTTCTCCTCGACGAGATCGAGAAGGCGCACCCGGACTTGTTCAACGTGCTGCTGCAGATCATGGATCATGGGAAGCTGACCGATCACAACGGCAAACAGGTGGACTTCCGCAACGTGATTCTGATCATGACAACCAATGCCGGGGCAGCAGACCTGGCGCGACAGGCTTATGGCTTCACCCGCATCAAGCGTGAAGGCGACGATCTCGAGGCAATCAACCGCATGTTCGCGCCAGAATTCCGCAACCGCCTCGATGCCATCATCACATTCGCGCATCTCACCCCCGAGATCATTGCCAAGGTTGTCGAGAAGTTCGTGCTGCAGTTGGAGGCGCAACTTGGCGACCGCGATGTCACGATCGAGCTTTCGGAGGATGCCAGCAAGTGGCTCGTCACGCATGGCTACGATGAGCAGATGGGTGCGCGGCCCATGGCCCGGCTCATTCAGGAGACGATCAAAAAACCGCTGGCTGATGAGGTGCTGTTCGGCAAGCTCAAGGCTGGCGGACACGTGCGGGTCGTCGCTGGCACGGACGAGGCAGGCGCAGAGAAGCTCACCTTTGAATATCTGGACGGACCGGTCACCCCGAAGCCGGAAAAGATTCCCGAGCGGACTGGGGCGAGGGCCAAACGGCGGCCGCCGCGTCGAAAACCGCCAGGCCCGCGCAGTGGCGACGGTACGCCGTCTCCGCGCGGCTCCGTGCCGAAGGTGCCGCTGGTTAAAGTATAGGTGAGCGTGAGGGGGCGGACGCAGCGACTGGTGTTGACGCTGCAGCGCGCATCCTCAGTAGGTATGTCGAAGCCGGCTCGGTCACCAGATATCGCGATCCGCTAGGCAACCCGCAATAACTGCGTGAAATCGGCTGTGGCAGTCTCCTTGTTCTCCTGTTTCCATTCCTGAGGGGGTCCGGTCGGCCTGGCGGCAGTCCTGCTGGTTGCATCTCTGGTTCTCAGGCGCGCCGTGGCAATGTGCTTTATCCCCGCTTTGCCAGTTCCGTATAGGTCCGGAACTATTTGACACGATCAGGCGGAAAGCGCCCGCATCAACTGTTTCGCCTGCTCTGCCAAGACCTCTGGCGCCTCTTTCACGCTGGCCGGGGGCTTCATCGCAACGCCCTGCCGGCGTGGAATAACGTGCACATGCAGATGGAAGACGACCTGCCCGCCGGCACTCTCATTGAACTGGTGAATGGTCACGCCATCGGCATGGAAAACGTCCACGCTTGCCTTGGCAATCTTCTGCACGACTCTGATGACGTGATCGAGATCATCGGGGGAGACATCCAGAATGTTGCGAGCCGGCGCCTTCGGCAGCACGAGGGCGTGGCCGGGGGCGCGCGGCATGATGTCGAGAAACGCAAATGTCTTGGCATCCTCGTAGATCTTGTGGCACGGCAGCTGGCCGCGCAGGATCTTCGCGAATATGTTGTCCGGATCATAGGCAGACATAACGCTCTCCGCTCAAAGTGTATCCAGGCGAGTGCGAGTCCAGGGATGTGCGCGCCCTCATTTACCCTTTTCGGAATGGTGCTATTTGCGCGAGCTCCTCTCCGGCGGCGGCTACATAAGCGCGCTCGCGCTGGAGGAAATCGTCGATGGCGCGTCGCAAACCGGGGTCCGCGATGTGATGCGCCGAATAGGTGACCTTGGGCAGGTAACCTCGCGATATCTTGTGCTCGCCCTGCGCTCCGGCTTCGACGCATGCGAGCTTGTGCGCGATGGCATATTCGATTGCCTGATAGTAGCAAAGCTCGAAGTGCAGAAACGGATGATACTCGATCGCGCCCCAATGGCGACCAAATAGAGTATCGGAACCGATGAAGTTGATGGCTCCGGCGATCCAACGACCGTTTCGCTTCGCCATCACCAGCAGGATGCGGTCCGCCATCTTCTGGCCCACGAGCGAATAGAATGCGCGTGTAAGGTAGGGACGCCCCCACTTGCGCGAGCCGGTCTCCATGTAGAACTTGAAGAAATGATCCCAGACGCTTTCGGTGAGGTCGGAGCCGGTTAGCCAGTGTACGGTTATGCCATTTGCCAGAGCCTCTTCGCGTTCGCGCCTTATGGTTTTCCGCTTGCGTGAGGAAAGCGCGTCGAGAAAGTTGCTGAAGCTCGCGTAGCCGGCATTTTCCCAATGGAACTGCTGATGCGTACGCTTGAGGTAGCCCCGGCCGCCCAGCAGGTCCCATTCAGGCTCAGTCGGAAAGGTGACGTGCACCGAGGAGGCGCTTGTGCGACGGCAGACATCGATCAATGCGTCGGCAAGGGCGCCGCGGATCGCTTCCGACTGGGGCCCGGGGCGAGCCAGGAGCCGGCGGCCGGTAGCCGGCGTGAAGGGGACCGCGACCTGCAGTTTGGGATAATACGCGCCCCCGGCGCGCTCATATGCCTCCGCCCAGCCGTGGTCGAATACGTATTCCCCGCGTGAATGGGATTTCATGTAGCAGGGGACCGCTCCCATTAACGTGCCCTCGTCATCGGTGACGAGAAGATGCATGGGTTGCCAGCCCGCCCGCGCGCGCACCGATTCGGAGGATTCGAGCGACGCCAGGAAGGAATGGGAGATGAACGGGTTGTACGCCGTCTCCAACTTCGGTGGATGCGCCTTTGACGTGCAGAGTTTGGACTCCGAAGAGCGATCCGCTACGAAGGACAGGCCAGGATTGGCGCAAGCATCCCAAGCATCCGCGGCGATGTCGCCGATCGAATTTGCTATCCGCAGGTTAAGCTGGATCGAAGACATCCACGGCTGCTCGACCAATTTCGTCCTTGGTCCGAACCCCTTCGAAATACTCTTTTCTGCGAGCATGCGTTCGCGCTCTGTCGCATACAAGCGCAGAGTAGCGAAGCGATACCGGCGACGCGATTGTCCGGTTTCGTGCGGTCATGCCACTTCGAAAATCCCATCGACTTCGACGGCCGCATCTCCCGGCAGCGCGGCAACACCCACCGTCGTTCGCGAATGGCGCCCTTTGTCACCGAATACCGCGACCATAAGATCAGAGGCACCATTCATCACTTTGGGACCTTCGAGGAACGATGGGTCGGAATTGATGAACCCACCAAGCCGGGCCACACGCACAACCTGGTCCAGATCACCAACTGCCGCCTTGACCTGCGCCAGCACATTGACCGCGCATGCGCGTGCTGCTTTCTGGCCATCTTCCACCGAAACGGCTCCTCCAAGCTTGCCTTTGGCGACGAGCTTGCCGGCTTCATCCAGGCAGACCTGCCCTGACACGAATAGCAGCGTGCCGACCCGAACGAAGGGGACATAATTTGCAACCGGACTTGCCGGCTTGGGAAGGGAGATGCCGAGTTCCGTGAGTTTGCGTTCAAACATTCCGGCCATACTGGACTTCCTCTCGAAGCGAGTTACCCGAGTCTCGATGAGCGAAGGTGTCTTCGCCCATCATGCCTTCGCATGCAAGCCGTGATGCAGGTTGCAGGCCCCCCACAAGAACCCTATGTTTGCGCCGCACGGGCGCCGACAAGACGAAAACCCCATGACAAATCTCGCCAGAGCTATGCCGGTTGCTGCGGCGGTCCTCGTTTTGGCCGTGCTGCTCGTCGCCACTCCATTGCGCTCCAGGGGAGCGCTGGCAGCCGAGTCGCAGGTCGAATTTGCGTCCCACCGCGCCGTGTATGAGCTCAAGCTCGCCCACTCACGAGGGAATTCGTCCACGATGGCGGCGCGCGGCCGGATTCTTTATGATTTTTCCGGCAATTCCTGCGATGGTTACGCGCTTCTGTTTCGCCAGGTCTCGGAGCTGGACAATGGCGAGGGCAAGGTCACTCTAAGCGACCTGCGCTCGACCAGCTGGGAGGAGGGGACGGCAAACCGGTTGGTTTTCAAATCGCAGAACTACCTCAACGAGAATCTCCTCGACACAGTCGACGGCGAGGCTCGACGTGTGGGCGAGAAGGTTCAAGTCAGTTTGACCAAGCCGGAAGAGAGGAAGTTCGAGATCGAGCCTACCGTTGCGTTTCCTACCGATCACATGCGTCGTATCATCGCGGCCGCCCGCCAAGAAAAGAGCATCCTGGAGCTGCCCGTCTACGACGGCTCGGAAAAAGGCGATAAGGTGTTCAATACTCTCAGCGTGATCGGGCGGGCCATCGCTCCGAGTGAACGTGTTCCCACCGACGCAGCGGCTGGCAAGGTCGAGCTTGCACAAATGAAGCGCTGGCCCGTCACGGTGAGCTATTTCAACAGAGATGCCAAGACAGACCAACCGCCGGTATACGCTATCAAATTCGAGCTCTATGAGAATGGCATCTCGCGTGCACTGGTACTCGACTATAATGATTTTGCCATCTCAGGCGAGCTCACTTCCCTTGATCTCAGAGAAAGCAAGCCGTGCAGGTGAGGGGGGACGGCTGCAGATGAGCGGCGGATGCGCTACGTGTCGTCAGGTTCCTCGTCATCCGCGTTGAATGCAAGGCCTCGGATTACCGCACGCTCCCCGAACTTTTCGCGCAAGCGGTCCATTGCCTGCTCGGCCTCGGCCGTACGGCGATCGACCAAATCGGCCAGCTCCGCTCCCTCTGCGGGACCGAGCGATGACATCCCGATGCCGATGAGACGGAACATGGTTCCATCGGCCTGGATTGCGAGCAGGTCGCGTCCGACGCCAAAAATGCGTCCGGCCAACTGGGTGGGGTGAGCCAACGATTGCGCTCGCGTACGTAAGCGAAAGTCTGCAGTCTTGAGCTTGAGCGTCACGGTCGAGCCGGCAAGCGCGCTGCGCTTGAGACGTGAGGAGACTCTCTCGCAGAGTTGCCACAAGTGCAGCTCAAGAGGCCGGAAATCGGCAAGGTCGCGCTCGAACGTTGTCTCTGCCGATATGCTTTTTGTTTCGCGCTGCGCCTGCACGCAACGATCGTCGATGCCGTGCGCAAGGCGCGCCAGCCGCCTCCCTTCAGCTCCATACCGCCGCATCAATTCGCGCTCGCCCAGGCGCTGAAGATCGCCAATGGTGCGCACGCCATCACGGGCCAATCGCTGCTGCGCGATCTTTCCCACGCCGAAGATCCACGTGACCGATTTCGGTGCGAGGAACGCGCTCGCCTCCTCGCGCCCGAGCACGGCAAAGCCGCGTGGCTTGTCCAGATCGGAGGCGATCTTGGCGAGAAACTTATTGCATGACAGACCGATGGAGACGGTGATGCCGAGGTCGTTTTCAACCTCATGAGCAAAGCGTGCAAGTGCTTTGGCGGGGTTCGTGCCGTGCAGACGGGAGGTTCCTGAGAGGTCCATGAATGCCTCGTCGATGGATACCGGCTCGACGACTGGAGTGAGCTCGCTCATCAGCGCGCGCACCTCGCGACCAATGTGTGCGTACTCATCCATCCGCGGAGAAACTATCGTGGCGTGCGGACAGAGCCGCCGCGCCTCGAACATGGGCATGGCGGATTTGATCCCGAATGTCCGGGCCACATAGCAGGCGGTGAGCACCACACCGCGGGCGCCTCCGCCCACAATAACCGGTTTGTCCTTCAGCGAAGGATTGTCGCGCTTTTCAATGCTGGCATAAAAAGCATCGCAGTCGACGTGAGCGATTGCCAGGGTCTCAAGCTCAGAGTGGCGCAACAGGCGCGGTGAGCCGCAGCTGCTGCAGCGGCCTGATCCATCCGGAACGTCGCGCCGGCAATCGCGGCAAAAGCCCGGCATGTCTTGCGCCCTGGTTCCTTATCCACCCTCATGTTGTGTCCGTCACGGCGTGTCGTGCTCCCGCCCATAGCCATGGAGAGCATCACGCGCCGCGAGGACACGGTTTGGCTCGATGCCACTTTCCCTCGCGAATCCAACCAGTAGCTCCTCTTCGCCGCACAGGTGGTCGAGCACGCCCGCAAGGAAATCGGGCTCCCGGGCCGTTTCGCGCAGCGCTGAGAGCGCGATGCCCGAGACTTCCAGAAAGTGCTGCAGGCGACGAGAGTCCGCGGCGAGAAATCCAAACGCGGCGACCGCCAGCTCTTGTGCGGCTTCGAGCTGCTCCTCGTCGCGGGACCTTGGGTGCTTTGGCCGGGCTCGAATCGGCATCCGGGTATGATGCACCAATTTGTTTCGGCCTCATCGGGAAGCCTGGTGGGAGCAGCAAGAAGGAAGTCCGAGATGCGCCGGTAAATCAAGCCGTGTTGAAACCGAAAAAATGGAGTCGACGCCTGGGCGCAATGTCGATAGGTGATGTGCGCCTTAGGACCCACGGAGGCACGCATGCGCAGGTGGCATTTTTCCGTCGCAGGCATAAGCATTCTATTCGCGCTGGGGCTTGCGGTCTGGGAGGCCTATTTCTTCTGGTATGCGGGCTCCTTTCCGCAGCTCGAAGGCCGGCTTGGCTGGTTTACCGCCGACCGCCTAGGCTTCAACATGGCGTGGCTGGCCTCGATTTACTTGACCTATCAGCTCATCTCCATTCCCTTCAGCTTGCCGGTGACTGCCAATCGATTCGTGGGCGTCGTGGATGGAATGGCCTCGCTGGTTCCGCTGGCCGTCGTACTCATCGTCGCGTTCGGCAAGCCGCACCTTCTTAACACGCCGCAACGCTGGGAAGCGGCAGCGCTGCTCATCTTCGTAACCATGGTTGACCTCTTCGGCGGATACACATTCAATATCGCGCTCAGCCGCCGAATGATGGATGTCAGCCCGATGACGCCCGGTTAGTCTCCTGTCGCGCAGCCGGCGCGCCCGCACCGGGCCTCATGGCTCGCGGGCAGGGATGCCGTTTCTCTTAATCGCGCCCCCAAACCATAGTTGCAAAGCGCTGAATTCCCATCATTTTGGCCTATTTGCCGGCCACAATTAGGGCGGCTGATTCTTAGATTGCGTTTGCGTTTCCGTTTCCGTAACACATGATCCCTAATTTTCTCGACATGTCTCGCCACCGGGGCATGCCGCCGTCGCACATCGGTAATCGGCTCGGGAGATGGGGCGGCTGGAAGGGCGGGGATGTCGAAAACCGTAATGATCGTGGAAGACAACGAGCTCAACATGAAGCTCTTCCACGACCTGTTGGAGGCTCACGGCTACCGCACCGTGGGTACGCGCAATGGCATCGAGGCCCTCGATCTCGCGCGCAGGCATCAACCCGACTTGATCCTGATGGATATTCAATTGCCTGAGGTGTCGGGTCTGGAAGTGACGAAATGGCTCAAGGAAGATCCTGATCTCAAAGATATTCCGGTCGTTGCTGTTACTGCATTTGCAATGAAAGGTGATGAAGAGCGCATTCGGCAAGGTGGCTGCGAGGCCTATCTGTCCAAGCCCATTTCGGTCGGTAAGTTCATTGACACTATTCGGCACTTTCTGAGTTCGGCCGAGGAGGTGCGCGGATGATCGCTCGTGTTCTTGTCGTGGATGACATACCCGCTAATGTCAAACTGGATCCGGAAGAAGCGCTACACGGAACAACTGCGCGACAACGCGCAGATGTCGATCGAAATGGCGATTACGGATGCGCTCACCGGGCTTCACAATCGACGCTATATGGAAACCCACATCGGTACTCTCGTGGAGCAGGCTGTCGTCCCCTTTGCCATCCAGCGCGGTGCGCGTGCGGTCCAGGTGACGATTTCAATCGGGATCGCGGGGGTCACCGAAGGGGAAAGCGCTGCAGGCGCCACCAAGCGCGCCGATCAGCCCCTCTATCGTGCAAAGCGTGATGGCCGCAACCGCGTGGTCCCGGACGCTGGCTAGAGCCCGACGTCAACCCTAATCCTTTAGGTTGAACGAATTGCCTTCGTAATCCACAACGCAAATTGTTGATTTCCGAGACCGTTGCGGTATTTTGCCTAAGGCGCAAGACGGCCGCCGGATGCTCGCCGACGGGGATG
>DATBYX010000489.1:0-2138 GCA_036513475.1 Xanthobacteraceae bacterium
ACACCGAAGATCATGGTCGCGACAAAGCTGTGAATGGCGTGACCGCCAAAGAACAACAGCGCCAACAGCGCAAGGGTCACGGTGACGTGGGTGATGATCGAGCGCGAGAGCGTTGAGTTCACCGAGATGTTGAGGAGCTCCGGCATGGATATGCGCTTGTAGCGCCGCAGCATCTCCCGGATGCGGTCATAGATGACCACGGTGTCATTGAGCGAATAGCCCAGGATGGTGAGCAGCGCTGCGATGCTGGAAAGATCAAAGTCGATCTGCGTGAGCGACATGTATCCGATCGTCAAGACCAGGTCGTGGACATTCGCGATCATGGCGCCCAGCGCGAACTGCCACTCGAAGCGGAACCAGAGATAGATCAGGATCGCAAAGATCGCGAGCATGAGGCCGATGGTGCTGTAGGCCAGGAGCTCCTTGGAGACGCGCGGGCCTACGACCTCCTCGCGCCGGATGTCGACCTCGTTTCCCAGAGCCTGTCTGACTTTGGCAAGCGCCGCCTGTTGCGCCTCCTCGCCACCGGGCTGTTGCGCCACGCGGATGAGCACATTTTCCGGGCCGCCGAATTGCTGCAGCTGGACCTCGCCCAGACCCAGACCTCCGAGGGTGTTGCGCATCTTGCCGAGATCGGCTGCGCCGGTCTTCGACTGCACCTCGATGAGCGTGCCGCCGATGAAGTCGATGCCGAAATTGAGGCCATGAAAGAAGAACAGGCAGATGGCGAGGATCGACAAGAGCGCCGAGGCCGGAAAGCTTATGCGCCGGAACTGCATGAAGTCGAATTTCGTGTCGTCCGGCACGATCCGCACGAGCGGGATGGAGGGATGCAGGCGCACTTTTATAATCCTATGAGATCGCCAGCTGACGCGGGCGCGACCATCTCACCCACCACGCGACGATCAAGCGCGTCAATGTGAAGGCGGTAAACACGGTCGTCACGATGCCGATGCCGAGGGTGACGGCAAAACCGCGCACCGGCCCAGTGCCGATGAAGAACAGCACCGCGGCGGCGATGAAGGTCGTGATGTTGGAATCGAGAATGGTCGCCAAGGCGCGCGTGAAGCCGGCATCGATCGCGCTGATCGGGGTGCGGCCGCTGCGCACCTCTTCGCGGATGCGCTCGTAGATCAGCACGTTGCTGTCCACCGCGATGCCGATGGTGAGCACGATGCCGATGATGCCGGGCAATGTGAGCGTTGCATTGAGAAACGACAGGATGCCGAAGATCATTCCGACGTTGATCGCCACCGCAATGGTCGCGAACACACCAAAGATCCCGTAGGTCGCCACCATGAACACGGCCACGAGCACGGCCCCGAAATACGAGGCCATCTTTCCCTTCTCGATGGAGTCCTGACCAAGCCCGGCGCCCACGACCCGCTGCTCGATGACCGTGAGCTTGGCAGGCAATGCACCGGCGCGCAGCAGAATGGCGAGATTGTTTGCCGACTCGACGGTAAAGTTGCCGGAGATCTGTCCAGCGCCGCCCAGGATCGGCTCGCGGATGACGGGAGCGGAAATGACTTCCTCGTCGAGCACGATGGCGAATGGACGTCCGACATTCTCCTGGGTCACCTGGGCAAACTTGCGCGCGCCCGACGTGTTGAACTTGAACGACACGATAGGCTCGCCGCTGCGCTGATCAAATCCGGGCTGGGCATCGGTGAGCTCCTCGCCGGACACAATCACGCGCTTTTCCAGCAGATAAGGCTGGCGGTTTTCGGCTTTGGACCCGTAGACGATCTCCGAGTCGGGCGGCGGGCGCTCCTGCAGCGCCTGCTCCGGAGACATCGAGTTATCGACCAGTCGGAACGTAAGCTTTGCCGTCGTACCGATGACCTTGATCAGCTCCTCGGGGTTGCCCAGTCCCGGCACTTGCACGAGAACACGATCGGCGCCCTGGCGCTGGATAGAGGGCTCGACCAGCCCCATCGCATTGACGCGCCGCTCGATGATCTCCACGGATTGATCGACCACCTGCCGGGTCCGTTCGAGGAGAGCGGGCTCGGTCACGGTAAGCCGAATGACCCCGCCGCCCGCATTGACGATCTCGATCGAGCGCTGCCCGGTGCTCCCGGCGAAGCCGCCGAGCGGCTGCGAGAGCTCCCGCAGCTTCGCCAGCGCCTGGTCGA
>DATBYX010000490.1:0-3974 GCA_036513475.1 Xanthobacteraceae bacterium
CTGCCTTCAGCGAAGGCCTTCCTCGCCGCCTCGCCGCGCTTTTCGATTGCCGCCTTGCGCTCGTTGGGAATTGCGGTCTTCACCGCTTCGATCAGGGCCGGCAGCGTTGCTTCGGCATCCGCCGCCATCTGCACGTCGATCACCTGGAAGCGCTGAAAGTCCTGATAATTCGCCTTGGTGTTGAGATCGACGGAGCTGATGCTGATGAGCTTGGTGTCGGGCTTTACCTTCGGGCCGTTGGTGCCGATGCCGTGCTCGCCATTGTCGAAATACGTATTCACTGTCCCCCAATAGTCGGTGAGCTCCATTCCGAGGATCACGTCCGCATTGCCGACGGCAGTTGGCGGCCGCTTGAGATAATGGGTGCTTGGGAAATTCATCCGGCCGCCCTGATCCACGACCCCGGCCTGCAAAACCTCTGCGAGCTGCACGATGAGCCGCATGCCGTTCTCGCTGCGCGCGGCGCGATCCACGACGATCACCGGATTTTGCGCGTTGGCGAGAAGCCGCGCTGCTTCCTTCACCGCGCCCGAGTCGCCCTGGGGCGGAGAGGTGGGGACGTAACGCGGGATGTAGAGCTTCTCTCCGTTCCCGACGATGGGCTCCTGCTGCAGGCCGGCATCGAGCGAGATCGCGACCGGCCCATAGGGCGGGGTCGTTGCGATCTTGTAGGCGCGCACGAACGACTGCGCAAAATGCTGCAGCGAGAAGGGCGTGTCGTCCCATTTGGTGTAGTCGCGTACCAGCGCGTTGATGTCCTGCGCCGAGTGGATGGTCGGTACGCCAGGCGGGCGATGCGCGGCGTCGAGATCGTTGCCGCCGACCACAATGACGGGCACCCGATCGCACCACGCGTTGTAGACCGCCATGCTGGCATGCTGCATGCCCACCGTGCCGTGGCAGAGCGTCATCAGCGGTTTGCCGGCGGCCTTGAAATAGCCGTGCCCCATGGCGACGGCGGATTCCTCATGCGCGCAGGTGAGGAATTCCGGCATGGTGTTGCCGCCGTAATTGATCAGGGATTCGTGCAGCCCGCGGAAGCTGGAGGCGGGATTGGCGGGCAAATATTTGATGTCCAGACTCTTGATCACGTCGACCATGAAATCCGAGCCCGCGACGCCCCCGATGCGCGACAAGTCCTTGGGTGTCCCGGTCTCGGCCGCCGCAACGCGCATGCTGGGAGGCAGAGCGGACGGCGGACGCGAAGCGGATGTCGGCGAGGTGGCCCGCGTTTCGGCGCGCGCGGCGAGCGGCACGGCGCTGGCCGTTCCCGCGACCGCTACGCTCGCCAGGAACTTGCGCCGGTTCACCCCGTCTTGCGCAGGGCGCCTTGGGGAAGGTCGAATCTTCATGGGCTTCCTCTCCTGATAGATTGCGCAGGCCTCATGCCGCGCAATATCTCAAATTCAAACAAAGGATTGCGGGGTATATTATCGCCCCAACGGCATGCGGGGAAGGAGTGTGGGGAAGCAGTGCCATGAATTTGCGGAGGCGGCACACCCGAGGAATCTACACATTCATTCAGGAGGGGTGACGACCGGCTACGACAATCTATGCAATGCCCGAGGCGCCGGGCTGCTCTCTCAGGAAAAAGCGGCGCCACTGGCGCCGCCGAAACAATCCTCCCACCGCAGCGAGAGCACTGCGGGGCATTATTCAAAGCCTCACCTCGCGGACCAGCGCCAATTGCCGGCCGGTTGGTGAGGCTTCGTCCTTTACATCGTCGCGGCGTTTAGTGGACGGATGTGTCCGACTGCAAACGCGCGATCTCGTCCTTCACTCTCAGCTTGCGACGCTTCAATGCCACGATCTGCAAATCATCGATCGACGGATGGGCCTGAGCTTCGTTGATCTCCGCCTCGAGGGCCCGGTGACGTCTTTCCAGTTCGGCAAGATGAGCTTCGATGGACATGTGCTTGGGTTCTCCTCTGTCAGTTACGACTGACCGCGGGTACAATACACCCTTTCCGTCCGGATTCGAAGCGGCTTTTTAACGATGCAAGGCAGCAATCCCCGCTTTGCTTAACTCCGCCGCGCGACTGGCTGAGCGGGGAGCGACTTGAACGAACAGGGGTAAAAAGCGATACTTTTCGCGTCCGCAGGCAACGTCTTGCTATCTCTGGTAGCTGATGACCAAAGAGGAAGAGCGTGAGTTGCAGGAGCAGCTGGCGCGACTGCAGCAGGAGCATCGCGACCTCGATGCCGCGATTACTGCATTGCAGCACGCGGCGGGCTTCGACCAGCTCCAGGTCCAGCGTCTGAAGAAGCGCAAGCTGCATCTGCGCGATCGCATCTCCTACATCGAGGACCAGCTCACGCCGGATATTATTGCGTAGAGCGCTCCACCGTCATGCCCGGCAACGCAGTCAAGCTTGCGCAGACTGCGTAAACTTGTCTGCACCGGCCGGGCATCCACGTCTTTCACCGCTCGTCAGGGCGTGGATGGCCGGGACTTAGCCCGGCCATGACGAGTACGGGCCTATTGCTGCTGGATCCCGGCGTCGTGGATCACCTTAGTCCAGCGCTCCGTCTCTTCTTTCTTCAACTTGGCCATATCGGCAGGGCTGCCTCCGCCAGGCCAAAGATGTTGCTGCTCGTACCGGGCCTTGATCTCCGGCTCGTCGAGCGCCGCGTTGACGGCCCGGTTGAGCTTGGAGACGATCGCCGCCGACGTCCTGGGCGGCGCGCTGATGGCGTTCCAGGTATCCGAGACAAAGCCCGGAACTCCCGCTTCGCTCACGGTAGGAATGTCGGGCAGGACATCCAGCCTGCGCTCGGTGGCGACCGCGAGGATCCTCGCCCTTCCCCCGGTATGCAGCTTGTAGGCCGTGGCGAGCTCGGTGAAGAAGCAATCGACCTGTCCGCCGATGAGGTCGTTGAGCGCCGGACCGGTCCCGCGATAGGGGATATGCACCATCTTGGCGCCGATGAGCTCTGAGAACTGGGCGCCGCTGAGATGCGAGGTGGTGCCGGGCCCCTGGGACGCGAACGTGACCCGGCCGGGATTGGCCTTGGCATAGGCGACGAATTCCGCAGCGGTCTTCGCCGGGAAATCCTGGCGCACCAGCAGCAGGTTGGGAATCTTCGACATGACCGCCACCGATTCCAGCGCGGTGGGATCGAAATTGAGCTTCTTGTAGAGGGCGATGTTGCTGGTGATCGGCGACGGCTGGGACGCGAGCAGGGTATAGCCGTCGGGCTCGGCGGTGTAGACCGCCTCGGCCCCGATATTGCCGCCCCCGCCGCCGCGGTTCTCGATGACGAAGGGCTGGCTGAGCTTCTCCTGGAGCTGCGCGGCGATGATCCGGGTGACGGTATCCACCCCGCCCCCTGCCGACGTGCTCACGATGATGCGCACGGGGTGATTGGGATAATCAGCCGCCGCATCCGGTTGTGCCGGCGCCGATGATGCGAGGAGGACGGCCGCGGCGGCGATCAGAGAGGGACGCTTCATTAGCATCGCCAGCATGTACGCCACGCCGCGCCGGCCGGCAACGCGGCACAACGCCCTCGCGAATTCTCGAGCGAGGCTATGCGCGGACGAGGCGGCCGCGCAGCGCCGCCGACCAGCGCAGCCGCGCTTGCCGCACATTCTCGATCGCCATCAGCGCGGCCGGCGTGACGATCAACGTGAGCACGGTGGCAAAGCCGAGGCCGAAGACGATCGCGGTGGAGAGATTGATCCACCATTGCGTCGCCGGCGCGCCGACCGTGATCTCGCGCGAGAGGAACTCGACGTTCACCCCGAACGCAATCGGCAGCACGCCGAGAATGGCGGTCGTGGCGGTGAGCACCACCGGCCGCGCGCGCTCGCGGCAGGTCTCGATGATGGCCTCGTAGGCGGCGACGCCTTCGCGGCGCAGGCGGTCATAGGTGTCGATCAGCACGATGTTGTTGTTCACGATCACGCCCGCATTCGCGATCACCCCGATCCCGGCCATGACCACCCCGAACGGCTGGCCCATGATGAGGAG
>DATBYX010000491.1:0-2896 GCA_036513475.1 Xanthobacteraceae bacterium
GAGCCTCCAGCCGAGACGAATGCCTCGGTGAGCTCGGCCCGCGGCTCGGTCACGATTAGGGCATCCCCCTTTCGGCCGGCGAAGCGCGCCGCTTTGCTGCCGCCGGCAGCGATCGCCACAGCCGGTTTGATATCGGGCCGATCGAACAGGCGGGCATCGTCCAGCCGGAAGTAATTACCGCGGTAATTCGTCAGAGTGCCGGCCAGAAGGCCCTGGATGATGTCGACCGCTTCCGACAAGCGCTCGTGACGCTCGCCCCTGCCGGGCCAGCCTTCCCCGACGACGTGTTCGTTCAAGCGTTCTCCTGCCCCGAGCCCGAGAGTGAACCGGTTGTCGCTCAGCAGTCCGAGCGTAGCCGCGCCCTGGGCAATGATCGCCGGATGGTAGCGCATGATCGGACAGGTCACCGCCGTCATCAGGCCGATGTGCCGGGTTGCATTTGCCACCGCTCCCAGAACCGACCAGGCGAGCGGCGAGTGGCCTTGCTCCTCAACCCAGGGAAAGAAGTGATCAGAAATGGCCGTGAAATCGAAACCGGCCTGCTCAGCACGATTGGCATTGCGTACCAGATCGGTCGGGCCGTGCTCCTCGGACATCAGTTTGTAGCCGAGCTTGATCATCGGTGCTTTCCCTCAGTTGTAGCCATGCGGCTTCCTCTGTGACCTCCGACGCGCATCACGCGCACCGGCTCCGCTCAGAAAGGTAAGATGCGGACGCATCGCCAACGTCGCTTAGATCGCTAACATGTCCGGCAGCCGAACGTTGCGTCACCAAAGCCTCGGTGCCCGGCCATGGTGCGCGCGCGAGATGATGTGCCCAATATGGCCTTCGTCGCATCGCTAGCACTGTCTGATCCGCACGTATCGAGCTAATGATGCGGGCGCACGTGGCCGCCGAGGCGTGGTTCGTCCGACCTCACCGCCGCCAGTGCCGCCAGTGGCCGCCGACCCACACCCAACCGCCGCCATGCCTGACCCAACTTCCGGGCACCCATACCGCGCGAGCATAAGGGGGCACGACAAATGTGCCTGGCACCCAGACGTACTGGACGCCGTTCCAGCTCCAATAGCCCGGCTGCCAGACATAGCCGGGAGGAGGTGGGGCGGGCACCACCTCGACCACGGGAGCGGGCGGGGCAAAGCCGACGACGACACCGACGCGGGCGAAGCCGGGAACGGCGGCGAGCGTCAGAACCGCGGCGCAGAAAAAGGGAAGGATCCCTCGTCGGCTCATGAAACGGTTCCTGGGAAGCTGCTAACTTCTGCCGAACTACCTACCGATCGCTGGGGTTCGCTGCCTTGATAGCCGTCAACAAATTCCCGCTTTTTTGCGCAAGCGCAACGCGACCACCAATCCCATGCTATCTGTTCAGCGGCTGATGAGATCCACGACTGCTGGAGGGACGCAGGGCCTGCGCGAGCGGGGGTGTTCTCCGGCAGATTCTGCGCGAGGTAGCGGCCACAGCTCGCAAATCGAAGCGAGCGCGACGTAGTTGAGGGGCGGGAAGGCGGAATGTGGGGCGGAGATGAACTGGAAGACAACTCGGCGCCGCTGCAAACTTGATGCCTGTCAAACCCCAGGGCTTACGGCTGTGCCACGATAAGCAGTGGTCAGGATCGAATCCAGTGGCCGCCGCAGTCGGTGATTGTCGCCTGGACTCCCAGTCCTACCGGTGATTCCGGGAATTGGTTGTCGGTTGCGACCAGCGTGGGTCTTATGCTGCCTGGTCTGCTCCTCGAAGGATATCTGGCCAATGCGATGTCTTCTTGCGGCCGATCTCCACTATTCCCTTCAGCAATTTGACTGGGTCAAAGAGGTTGCGGGGTATTCGATATCGTCGTCCTGGCCGGCGACCTTTTGGACGTGGGCTCCATAGTCGACTTGCGAGCTCAGAGTGTGGTTGTCAAAAAAATACATAAGCAAGGTGAAAGAAAAGACCCAACTGCTTATCTGCTCTGGGAATCATGACCTAGATTCAAGAGATCAAACTGGGGAGAAAGTATCACGATGGATCTTGGACGCCCGAAGCTATGACATTCCTTGTGACGGTAACTCGTTCTTTTTCTTCGATACGCTTTTCACGATATGCCCATGGTGGGACGGCCCCACGGTGCGCAGCAGGATCGAGGTCCTGCTGGCGGAGGACGCCAAGAAGAGGTCGAAGCAGTGGTTCTGGGTTCATCATGCACCACCCGCCGGGTCGCCGACGAGCTGGGACGGGAATAGTTATCCGGGAGACGTCGAGCTCGAACAATGGATCGGCCAATATAAGCCCGATGCCGTGCTGTGCGGTCACGTTCATCAATCACCCCTTCGCCCGGGCGGGTCATGGGTAGATCGCATCGGATCGACTTTGGTGTTCAACCCCGGGCGTCAGTATGGGCGACCGCCGACCCACATTATCCTGGACTCTGCTCATCAAACTGGGCTTTGGTTTTCTGAGGCTGGCAATCAGTACGTGCGTCTTGATCAGACGCCGATCCGCGCCGAAGACCTAACCGAGCTGGCGGAGTGGCTCAGGGTCACGCGCCGGGATCACGATCCGAGCCTGGCATGAACTCCTCGTACTGCTGGCAGATCAGGCTTTGCAAGACCTCCCCGACCATAGCAAGATGAGTGTCCTGCCCGGCGAATTGCTGGTTCAGATCGACGAGATAGCTTGTGGCCGCATTCAACCGTTGTGCGAGCAGCCTCGCGATGAGAAAGGCGACCTCGGTGTTGGATCGGAAAAAGTTATGCGCATCGTCGAAGACATGAAGCTGTACCGCAGATCGTGCCGTCACGGTGACGGCGTGCGGCCCATCCATAAACAGCGACATTTCACCGAATATCGAGCCCGGCTCCTTGATCGAAGCGATGTAAACATCGCCCCTTGATACGTCGAACTGTCCCTCGA
>DATBYX010000492.1:0-2982 GCA_036513475.1 Xanthobacteraceae bacterium
CGGGACCGTCATCGTAGACGAGGACGGAATCTATGATCCGCGGCATCCCAATGATCGCCTATTGCTCGGCATGAAAGGCACCATGAGCGAGCTGGAGCTGTCGCTCTTTCGTCAGCGCTCCCAGGAAGCGCTGAAGCAGAAAGCGCGCCGCGGTGCGTTGTTCCTCAGTGTCGCGGCAGGCTATGTGAGGGCTGGGCGCGATGCGATCGAGAAGGATCCCGACCAGCGGGTGCAGGAAGCTCTGAGCCTGGTCTTCGCCAAGTTTGCCGAATTCCAGAGCGTTCGTCAGGTGCACGTGTGGCTGCGAGACGAGGGCATTGCGTTGCCCGTCGCGTGGCACAGGGCGGCGGAGGGGCGCAGCATCGCCTGGAGGCTGCCGCTCTACAACACCGTCCACAACATCCTGACCAATCCCATCTATGCTGGCGCCTACGCCTTTGGCCGCACGATAAGCAAGGTGAGCGTCGAGGACGGCCGCAAGCGCGTCAAGCGCGGTTTGCGGCGCCCGCAGTCGGAATGGGATGTGCTGCTCCAGGATCAGCACGAGGGTTATATCACCTGGAGTGAGTTCGAGAGGAACCAGCGTGTGATTGCCAACAATGCGACCGGCAAAGGCTCCGCGGTCACCGGAGCAGTACGGCGCGGAGAACTGCTCTTGGCGGGGCTTCTGCGCTGTGGTCATTGCGGCCGCAAGCTGTACGTGGGCTATGGCGGCAAGGCGGGGCGCTATTACTGCGATGGCGCTCTCGTGAATCACGGCACTGAGCGGTGCATCTCATTCGGCGGCTTGCGTGCCGATGATGCCGTCGGCACGGAAGTATTGCGGGTGCTGAAGCCGCTCGGCATCGATGCCGCGGTCAAGGCGCTCGCGGCTCAGACGAGCGAGACGTCGGCCGCACAAAGGCAACTCGATATGGCGCTGCAGCAGGCGCGCTTCTCGGCGGCGTATGCCCGTCGGCAATATGACGCCGTCGATCCCGACAATCGACTGGTCGCCAGTGAGTTGGAGCGCCGCTGGAACGAGGCGTTGCAGGTCGTGCACCGGCTCGAGGGCGAGGTTGCCGCGCTCGAGGCGAGGAAGCCGGCACCTTTGGGCGAGAAGGAGCGGCGGCTCCTAATGCAACTCGGTGCCGATCTGGAGCTCGCCTGGTCGCACCCAGCTGCGACGGCAGCAACGCGCAAGAGGGTCCTGCGCGCAGCGTTGCACGAGATCGTCGCGCGCATCGAAGGCGGCTTCATCGAGATGGTCCTGCATTGGCAGGGCGGAGACCACACCGCGCTGAAGCTGAAGATGAATGGGGCCGGCAAGCATCGCTGGACGGTGCCCCAGGATACCTTGTCGCTGATCCGCGAGCTGGCGCGCCTGATGCCCGACCAACAGATCGCGCGGCTCCTCAATCGCGCCGGAAAGCCAACCGGGCGCGGCAACGGCTGGACCAAGGCGCGGGTCTGCTCGTTCCGCAGCCACCACGGCATTGCCGTCTATCGCGAGAGCGAGTGGGCCGAGCGGGGCGAGATAACACTTCAGGCGGCGGCGCAAATCATGGATGTGAGCGTCATGACGGCGCTGCGCATGATCCGGCACGGCATCGTCAAGGGGCGCCAGCTTTGCAGGGGCGCGCCGTGGGTAATCAAGGCGGAGGACCTGGCCGCGTATCGCGAGCAGAAAGCGTCGCGCCACTCGCTAACATCGAATCGCGCTCAGCAGAGCTTTCAGTTTCAATGACATAGAATGTACGCATTATGGCGCGTGTCCGCTCGGACATAAGATGTGTTAGCTAATATTTAATCTGACAGAGCGGCTTGGATGGTGTGGGATCACGGGGCGCGAGAGGGGCTTCTCCCTTCCCGGTAGCCCTCCTTACCGAGGAGCCGAACGATGACCACAGAACGCAAGGTGATCCGGGCCAAGGTTGGCCTGCTGGAGCTGGCCAAGCAGCTCGGCAACGTCAGCCAAGCCTGCAAGATCATGGGGTACTCACGCGATAGCTTCTATCGTTTTCAGGAGCTTTACGAGAAGGGCGGCGAACTCGCCCTGGCCGAGATCACTAAGCGCAAGCCGATCCTGAAGAACCGCGTCGAGGCGGTGATCGAGCACGCCGTGGTCGCGCTCGCTACCGAGCAGCCGGCCTACGGCCAGGTGCGGGTGGCCAACGAACTCAGGCGTCGCGGCCTGACCATCTCGCCCGCCGGCGTGCGCTGCGTTTGGCAGCGCCACGACCTGGAGACCACCCGTAAGCGATTGAAGGCACTGGAGGTCAAGAGCGCCCAGGACGGGCTGGTGCTGACCGAAGCCCAGGTTGCCGCCCTCGAGCGGGCGCGCCAGCACAACGAGGCGCATGGCGAGTTCGAGAGCGAGTGCCCGGGCTACTGCGGGGCACAGGACACCTTCTATGTCGGCACGCTCAAGGGGGTGGGCCGGGTCTATCAGCAGACCTTCATCGACACCTACTCGAAGGTGGCGTTCGCCAAGCTGTATGACCGCAAGACCCCGATCACCGCCGCCGATCTGCTCAACGACCGCGTCGTGCCGTTCTTCGACGAGCACGACGTCAAGCTGTGCCGCATGCTGACCGACCGCGGCACGGAATTCTGCGGCACCTCCCAGGCGCACGAGTACGAACTCTACCTGGCCGTGGAGGACATCGACCACAGCCGCACCAAGGCGAGAAGCCCGCAAACCAACGGCATCTGCGAGCGCTTCCACAAAACCGTCCTGCAGGAGTTCTATCAGGTGGCGTTCCGCAAACGCATCTACACTGGCATCGAGCAGTTGCAGGCTGACCTCGATGCCTGGATCACCGGGTACAACGAACAGCGACCACATCAGGGGCGCTGGTGCTACGGCAAGACGCCAATGCAAACCTTCCTTGACACCGTCCCACTCGCCAGGGAGAAATCACTGGCCGCCTGACGTCGGACAGCCACAACCATTCCGACACCAAACAGGCCAATTGTCAGATCAAGTATTGGCTAGTACAG
>DATBYX010000493.1:0-3656 GCA_036513475.1 Xanthobacteraceae bacterium
TCGAACATCCGGAACATCACCTCGTTCGCAATCGCGGCCGCGTCGTAATCCTTGTTGGCGACACCAATGACCGAATTGTCGTGCTTGCCCGAGAAGACGGGCGTGAAATCGCGGTCAGCCAGAAGATTGAAGTCTGCGGCCAGTATAGCCGATGGCGCCTTGAACCCCGAGTTGGACGTCGGCGAGGTGAAAGCGACCTTTTTGCCTTTCAAGTCCGCCGGCGTCTTGATTGCGCTGTCGACGGGCACGATGATTTCCATTTCATAGCCGAACTGGCCGGTCTGGGTGCCCATGATGGCGAACGGCACGAACCCCGCGCAGTTCACCGCAATCGGAACCGATCCGGTGTTGAAGCCCGCTACATGCAGCCGGCCGGAGCGCATGGCCTCGATCTGTGCCGCGTTCGACTGAACCGGAAAGAACACGATCTTCTTTGCCGTTGTATTCTCCATGTGCTTGATGAAGCCATCCCAGGCCTTGGCATACACGGCCGGGTCTTCGACCGGCGTATAGGCGAAGATCAGCGTCGAAGGATTGACCAGCTGCTTTGGGTCCGTCGGCGCATCAGCGACAAGGTCGCCGTTGCGGTCGCAATAGGCCTTGTCCAGGTCGCCGCGGGGGCACTCCTGGGCGTAGGTGGACGCAACCGAGGCCGTGATGAAGATTATGAATCCTGCAAGCCAACCGCCGATTATCTTCAACCGTGAAAACATATTGGTTCTCCCAGCCGAGCCTCTCGTAGGCTTTCACATGAGCACGGTGGCGATGATACCCCACCACACCCCACCAGGATATCGCCCCGGCGGAGATCGGGGCCAGCGCCGCCCTTTTCGAACTGACGATCTTTCAGGGTTCAGGCGACTGGAGCAATAGGACATGCAACACCCCGAAATTCTCAAGCGCGAAATCAAGGCGATCGCATTCGACCAGTACGGCACAATTGTCGATATGCAGGCCGGACTGGTTGCGGCGGTCACGCCCTTTCTGCAGCAAAAAGGGTGGCACGGCGAGCCCAACAGTTTCGTGACTTGGTGGCGCCGCACCCACTTCGAGAACTCGATGATTGATGCGCTCTGCGATCGCGGGCACACGCCCTACCGCGAGATCGGGCATCGCGCCGTCTCGTATGTGATGGATCGCTGCGGCATTGCGTACACGCAGGATGAAGCGCGCCGGCTCGTAAGCGAAATCGAGAACCTCAAGCCGTTTCCCGACGTTGTGGCCGCTCTCGAGCGGCTCCGGTCCACAGGCTATAAGCTGGCAATCCTTTCGAACGGCGACCGCGACATGCTCAACGCCGCCGCGCCGCACATCGGGTTTCGCTTCGACCACGTCATTTCCGTACAGGAGGCCGGCTATTTCAAGCCGCATTGGAAGACGTATGCCAAGGCTGCGGAGGTTATTGGCGAGGATCGATCCAGCATCCTGTTCGTCGCCAATCACGCCTTCGACTGCATCGGAGCGAAATCCTACGGCATGCGGACCGCGTTTATCGACCGGCGCAAGCGGCCATTCGGCCAAACACCGCATCGGCCGGATTTGGTCGTGATGGATTTCGCCGAGCTCGCCGTCACGCTGGCTTGACTACCCCCGATGGATGCGACCCCTGGCCATTTGGGTTCGTCTGGCTGGTTTGCGTACCAAGCAAATTTCACCAGAACGGTCATTCCACCTCACCGGAAAATGCTGTAGCGTCCTGATAGCGAACCCAGCGCGAAGGATAGTCCATGGCGTCCTTCATGATCACTCCCCTCACTACTCACACCGGGGTCGAAATCACCGGCCTCGACTTCAGCCAGCCAATCGATCCGGAAGACCGCGCTGTCCTACGCCGTGCCTTCGCCGAACATCATGTTCTGGCGGTGCGCGACCAGCACTTTACGCCGGACCAGTTCCAGGCAGCGGCGCAGCTGTTCGGCGAGATCCAACCCCATGACAAGAAGGAGCGGCACGTTCCCGGTCATCCCGGCGTGGACTACGTTTCCAACGACCAGATCGAGAACGGCAGGCGCATCATCCCGGGCGAAACGTTCCACACCGACCATTCCAACCACCCGTGCCCACCCAAGGCGACGATGCTGTTCGCAGTCGAGCTGCCCAGGAGCGGCGGCGACACGCAATACGTCAATATGCACGCCGCTTACGACGACCTGCCGGACGAAACGAAGGATCGCATTGACGGCCTGAAGGCCGTGCATGTCTATCAAAGCAAATACAGCCCCCGCTCCCTCGGCCAAATCGCAGAGGAGAGCCGCCGCAAGCTGCCCCCGCCCGGCATCCATCCGCTGGTGTGCACGCATCCCGAGAACGGTCGCAAGGCGTTATTCCTCAACCCGGTGCGCATGGAATCCATCATCGGCATGGAGGATACCGAGGCGCTGGCCTTGATTGATGAGCTCATGCGCCACGCCACGCAGAAGAAATATGAGTATCGTCACAAGTGGCGTCATGCCGACTGGGTATTGTGGGACAACCGCAGCGTCATGCATCAGGCCAATCCCGACTATGACATGCGCGAGCACCGCTACCTCTACCGGCTCATGCTGAAGGGCGAAGCACCAGTTTGATTCATCCGTAGCGGCGACGCATGCGTCGCTCTGCCGCCGCGCAGCGGAATGTCGACAGAGGGACGAGGCAATGCGGGGCACCCCAAAAAATGCTGTGCATTTTTTGGGGACCCCGACTCGCCCCTACGAACCACGAGGGTAACGCGTAGCGAGCGTTGCCACACGCCGTCCGGCGAGACGCGTCACTCCAGCTTCACGCCTGTTTCCCGTGCGACCGCCCCCCAGCGGCGAACCTCTTCGAGCAGCACTTGGCCAAACTCGCGCGGACCGAGCATGTGCGGTTCGAGCCCGATTTTGGCAAACGCTTCCTTGGTGTCGGTCGCGGTCAATCGCGCGGCAACCGCTGCGTTCAGCTTGCCGATCACGCGGTCCGACGTCCCCGCGGGGGCCAGCAACCCGAACCACTGCGCGGTCGGGAAGCCGTCGAAGCCGCTCTCCCGCATCGTTGGGACCTCGGGAAGCTCGGGCCACCGATCCGGGCTGGTAACCACAAGCGCGCGCAGCTTGCCGGAATTGATCAACGGCAGCAGCACTGACTTCGCGCTCACGTGCACCTGGATCTGGCCACCCAGCACGTCGGTGATCGCGGGAGCCGCGCCCTTGTATGGAACGAACATGATGTTCGTTCCGCTGCGGATGCGGATGAACTCCAACAGGAGGTGCGGCGCAATGCCCACCGTAGCGCCCGACGTGAGCTTGCCCGGGTTCTCCTTGCAGTAGCGCACCAGCTCGCTGAGCGTTCTCGCCGGCACCGAAGGATGGATCACCAGAGCCAGGGACTCGGTCGCCAGCGCGGCGACCGGCGCGAAGTCCTTCATTGGATCGAAGTCGAGGCCCTTGTAGAGCGCCGGCGTGATCGCGTTGTTGTTGCTGCCGCCGAGCAGCAGCGTGTAGCCGTCCGGTGCAGCGCGAGCCACCGCCCGCGTCCCGATCCTCCCGCCCGCTCCCGCCTGGTTCTCCACGACAACGCTCTGGCCGAGATCAGCCGAGAGCCCTCGCGTCACAACCCGCGCTATCGTGTCAGTCGGCCCACCGGCCGGATACGCTACCACCACCTTGACCGGGTGATCGGGAAAGCTCTGCGCATGC
>DATBYX010000494.1:0-5561 GCA_036513475.1 Xanthobacteraceae bacterium
TGCATGGAAAATGATGCAGTCCGGTTTCGCGAGTATGCGGCAGAATGCCGGCGTTTGGCGCAGCGAGCATCGGAAAAGGACAAGGCTATATTGATGGAGATTGCTGCGGCGTGGATTGCATGCGCTGAACAAGCGGAGCGCAAAGCGCAGTCCGCGACCAAAAACAAATAAGCTAAAGGCCGCCAAGGACCCTCACCAGTGCGCAGTGCTGCGAAATCTCCAGAAGCTGTGGATTGCGCTTGGCAACGAGCAATGCTTGCCCAAACGTGACGCGAGCAGCAATCATTCGTGACCCGAGCTGCCCAAGTATCGGAAGGGCAAAAAACAGCGCGCGTTATTGGGCCGACGCCCGCTATGTGCGCCTTCCCAGTTCACTCTGGATCAATTCAAGGAGATTTCCGCGCTCGGCTAACCGGCTGTCCGCTACGATGTTTGCGATGCGGCGGTACTCGGCAAACAACATCGGGCTGGGAAACACAGTTCATCGGCTGTTGTCCAAAATTTGACGATTGACATAAATCAAATCGAGAGGTGAACATTTGTCACTGGTTTGTAATATTGCCGTGAAAACACATGCGCGAGATCGTCAACCTTAACCTGCAACTGCATCAGCATGAGCCGGGCAACGACCGGACGAGCAACTGTTGGATTTATGCGCGCATTGGCGAATGGCGCGGGCCGAGCAGGAGGTAAATTGGGCCGAGCACAATTGGGCAAGTATGTTAGCTGGGTCGTCGAACGAACGCACCCAGGTCCGAACGGAACCGCTCAACCGAATGTGCGTGTCGGTCGAGCATCCTGAAAGCGCCGTAGCTGAACGCCCAGTACTACAGCTCATCCGGAACGTGAACGAGGCGCTCAAATGGCTCGACGGTGAAACGCGCCTGTGTGCACCCAGTCGGTCCGACAAGACTGAACCAGGTAGTAAGGCGCCGACTGACCGAGCTGGGTCGTTTGACGACCGTTTTTCTTTGGATTGGCCACGACCGAGGGTAGCGAGCACGGGCTAAGAGAGTGTTGAGGGGCGCTTCACTGAATCCGAAAGAGGCATCGGACTGTAGCCACATCAGTCAACTGTCGCGTATTTGCATGAGTGCTCGATCAGAAAATCTGCGCTGGCTGGCACGCAAATGCGAGATGGCCGCCGCTGCGGCTACCGATCCCGTGACCAAGGCCAACTTCGAGCAGGAGCAGAAACAGTGGTTGCTTCGTGCAGAGCAGGCCGAAAAGGTCGAACGCGACCTTTTTGTGCGATCGTCTCGACATGGCCGACCGCGAGCGCCACGTTCTGATCGATGAAGAAATCTATAGATCAATGACACGCAAGAGCATGCTTGGCGCAAATCGATTGAGGTCTTTGAAGAAGGCGCTGCCGAGCCGCAGACGCTGTTGCTGTTTCCCCGAGGATTGCTGCGAGGGGCTTTTACCGGACGCTTGAAGCTGTCGCAGGTTCGGCTGTGCCGACCGCGGCAGTGGGGCGCGTGCTGGTTGGTGCTGAGGTTGTGGCAGGATCGCAGACGGCGACAGCCGACGCGACCGAATTCCTCACGAACGTGCTGGCCAGTGCTCCCGTCAAAGGTTATCGGCGCCAGCGTGGGTCGGCAACGAGGGTCAATCCCCGAACACCCACCGGGTGATGCGCACGTCCCTCTGATACCCGCCGTTCCTGGCAAACGGCTCCTCGTTCCAGAACCTGTCCGCAGCCGCGCGGTTGGGCAACTCGATCAGCAATGCTGTGCCGATATTGTCCGCACCATCCGCCGAGCGGATTGGCCCGCGGAAGATGAAGCTGTCGCCATACGACGCGAAGTATGATTCGTGCGCGTGCAGGTGCTCGCGGAAGAACTCCGGCGTGCCGGTTTTGGGTCCCGTGCACAGGAACTGCTGCAGGCCCTTTCGGGCGTAGTCGGCGGCACGCTTCTGGAAACTGTTCGACCAGCGGTGGATTTCGACGCGCTGGTAGACGCCGGCCTGGTTCATCGGCTCGTCGGCGACGAACTTGTCCAGCGCCGCGCGATCGTCGAGCTGCATGAAAAATGACGTGCCGAGCGTGTCGCGGCCGTCGTCGGAGACGAAATGGCCGTAGCCGATGACGCGCTCACCGAAATTTTTGACGTAGCTGTTCTGCTCAGCCACCATAGTGCGCCGGGCGGCTTCCATCCCCGGCTTGTCCCAGTAGTAGATCGCCCACTGCGCCGGCTTGGTGCGGTAGTAGTCCTTCAGCGCCTCGCCCTGCAAACCATAGCGCGGATCGCCCGGCAGATATCCGGCGGATTGTTCGCTTGGCATGTCATCTCCCCAATCAGGCGGCTTTGGATGAGCCTAGCATCAGGTTCGAATACGAGCTGGTCATCAATCTCAAGGCGGCGAAGGTACTCGGCCTGGGTATCCCGTCAACGCTGCTCGCCCGCGCCGACGAGGCGATCGAATAGCGGTGCTGTTTGCTGCTCCTCGCAGGCTTGCCGCTATCGGTGGTGAGGGTGGTGAGAGCGCAGCCGACCCATGTATGCGCTCTTGCCTGTGCTTCGTGCGCAAGACCTCGGATTCAGTGCACGGCGATTGGAGAAACAGTCGAGCCGGTTGCTCCACGAATCTTGAGCGGTGTCATGATAAATGCGAATTCCTGCACTCTCTTGCTCAGGAGTTCGTCGAGCTTGAGGTTCTCAAGAAGATGCACTCCACTCACCACCAGCCCGAATTGCGACATGACCGGGTGCCATATGCCAGGCGCGGCACCCACGAAGTTCAGGCTGCGATCTTTGGTTCAATCTCTCGCAGTATTTGCACCAGACGGCACGTCCGATTTTTCGAACAGGCCTTCGATCTCTTCGCTGGACGACGTGCCGAACCGCAGAAGATCAGCAATGATGAAATCCGGCAGATCGATGCGGTCATCTCATTGGCGGTGCGCCTGCGCGGTGCGGTCGAACGCGACCGACACTCCCGTGAAATGGAATCAGTTCTCGGGGCCGAAGGCACCGCGAGAATAGGCTTGTCGTTGGAGAGGTTGCTCGCCGGGCTCGACACTATCGGCGTGCCCCGAGCTACGGCGATCGCGATTGTCAAAACCGTCGCCCTGCATAGCGTCCCACCGCTGCGCCTCCGCGCCTATGACCACCTGCGCAACGCCCGCCGTCGGGATGATTTTCTCAACACTGAAGACTTTATCGATGTCGATACATGTACGGTCGCCCAAGCGCTCGGCTTGCCGACGAATACAGTTCGCCGGCTCCTCGAAGATTTAGCCGCCTACGGGCTGGTCGAGCGCCGCGGCACGGGGGCGGGGAAGGCCGACAAATGGATCGCCCGCCAATGGGAGGACGACCCATGAAAATCCGCCGGACAGAGTCCAATAAAACCGGGCACTTTTTGCCCATAGACCCTCAAAATCCCAGCAAACCGAGAGACACCGTGCAAGTCGCACTACGCGCACGTAGGGGGCCCTTCAAAAAACCCAACAAAACATGGGCATTTTGAACACGCCGGGAACCGTACCCGCAATATCTCTCAAAATGTGTAAAGTGTAAGATTCTATATCTTACACAGAGGGTAGACCACTCTCTGACCCTCTCTCACACCCTTACGCGATATTGCGGGTACGGTCCCGGGCGGCGCCCTTTTGGAGCACGAGCACAATGGGTGGTGCGCATGAGCGCGGGCAATTGCGAGCACTGCGGGAAGGCAAGGAAGAGAAGAATCGGTGCGGCGCGAATTCGAAAAAACACAACCGGAATGGAGGCGAAGGTGATCGAGGTAGGACAAGTTTTCGGTAGGCTGACCGTCGTCGCGTGGCGCGGAGGGAAAAGTTCGCTCTGGCAGTGCCACTGTATCTGCGGCACTGAAAAGGTGGTGCGAGCGTCGAGCTTGCGCGGTGGCAATACGAGATCGTGCGGGTGCCTCCGCCGTGAAATTCGCGACCAGCAAACGGCCCGTCAGCAGGTCGGGCCCGGACAGGTCTTTGGCAGGCTGACCGTCGTCGCGGCCCAGCGCCGAGAGAATTACGAGACGTCCTGGCGATGCCGCTGCATCTGCGGTGGCGAGACGGAAGTGCGAGAGTCGAGCTTGCGCCGCGGCAATACCAAGTCGTGCGGTTGCCTATCCCGTGAAAATCAGATCGCATTTCACAAGCGACAGATCGCGTATCATCAGCAGCGCTTGAAGGAGTTGCTCGACGGTGCGCCGCAGGCATTGAGCGCGGCTGCCGCGAGTTCGGAGAGCTGAATTGGTATTGCTCGCGCTGAGCGAGCTAAACCGCGGGCGAGTCGTAAGTGCCGATGATATGTGCCCATCATCATGCTGCTGTCTCCGCCACCACGGGAACAACGCCCGCCACGCTGCGAGCGTTGGGGCACGTTCGAGAGCTTCCTCGAAGACATGGGCGACAGGCCATCGCAACGCCACGCCCTCACGCGCATCGACAAAGGCGCGGGCTTCTCGGCGACCAACTGCACATGGGCACCACGGCCGCGGCGCCGTCGCAGGAGCTTCCGGGTGTCGGCAAAGGGAAGGGTAAGAGGATTGCAGCACTGAAATCCTCCAAGCTCCCCGATGCCGACCTGGGCACGTTGTCGCCCATCGCTGGCGGCGGCGCTTCTGCAATAAGACAAAAGAAAACGGCACCTGGGAGCATTGTGCGCGAGGGCCGTTGGTTTTCCACAATTGGATGCGGTGGCGGGACTTGAACCCGCAGCCTCCCCGCCCGTAGTGTCTCGATTGATGAGACCAAGACCTTACAAGTAGACAACGGGGGCTCTATCCGGTTGAGCTACACCGCGATCGCAACAATACACGTTCGCGGACAGAGTTCGTGACCAATTCCCCCGATCCCCCGGATAATCCCCAAAATTCCTCGCGCATCTTGACAAGTGCCGAATCGGGGATCGCGCAAATTGTAGGGTGTCGAGTCGCGAGAGCAGATAGAGCGTGCCCCAGGCCGGCGGCAAAGCGTTCGCGTGCGAACGGTTTTCGAGGGCACCGTGTTTGTTACTGTTGCAACCAATTACGAGAAAGGTCGAAATTTCGATTCATCCTGGCCGTACGCGTCCTCGATGTGAGGCGCACGAGCTTGTTGGACGCCGATCTGAGCGACGAGGAAGCTTGTTGCCGCCGCGATCAGCTATGCCGGGATACGAGGGATCGAGTTGAAGCGCTCGGCGACGCCATCTCGGAGATCGAGCGCAAGATCGCCGACGTGGAATCGCGGTTGCTCGCCGCCCGCGACGCGGCCGAACGCGCCGAGCTCGCCCGCCCCGTGACCGCGAACGCCGACGCCCTGGTCGCTGCGAGCGCGGGCTTCGCGGATGCTAGCGGGAATGTGCTTCCGCTTATTGACGCGCTCGTTGCCAAGCTGCCGGGCGTGGCTGCGGATTTCGTTCCTCGGTTCCGCATGCTGATGGGCGAGCTTCCTGCCGCGGTGAATCAAGTAAGTATCCCCCGGCAAAGCCGGGGGCTTTAGTTTTGGAGCCGCTCAAAGCGGCTTGTCCATGTCGCACCAGACAAAGCGTCCCTTCGACTCTGTGGAATGCTCCACACCTCATGACCTGCTAATCCGCTGCAGCCTG
>DATBYX010000495.1:0-5461 GCA_036513475.1 Xanthobacteraceae bacterium
GCTCAGCCTCATGCTTGCCTTCCTTGGCTTCGGACTGATCGCCGGCACAAGCGGGGTTGCTCTCATTGTAGCCGATACCGATTCCGATCCTCGTAGCGCATTCGCATTCGCTCCCGTGCAAACGCCAACTGTTGCAACAGCTGCTCCAGAGTCGAATGTGGAGGGGCCGCTTCCGAAGGCAGTACTTGCCCGCGAGGTGATCGCTTCGAACGGCATGACACGCGAAATCGCCAATCGGGAGAACGTCAAAGCGTGCCCAAGCACGTCGTACACGTCCGACAACGGATGTGGTCCGGGCGAAGCATCAAATCCAGAGATGGCTGCGCCGGTATCCAATTCGTCTGCCTCGACGGTAGTCCCAACGGGTGACGCCAGTGAGGGGATAATCATTGTTGAACCGCAACCAGCCGCTTCGGGCGAGAGCACACCCGTTCTCGAAGTAAGCGCCATGCCGCCAACCGATGCAGCAGCCGCTGTGGTCGAGGCGCCAGCGCCGGAAGCCTCTACCGCAAAGCCGCGAAAGACGGCGCGCCAGCAGAGCGGACAGCGGCATGCTTACCAACAGCCTCGCCGCGGTCGTTACGCTCAGCACCCCTTCTGGCCGTTCTGGTAAGAGCACTCCGGCCCACGCCGGATATCACTCTTAAGAGCGCTTGCGGTCAGGCTGCCAGCTTCACGTATTCGAAATCGCCCGGCTTATTGTCGATCCCGACCCGAGGCGGCGCAATCCAGCCCGCGAATTGGGAGGGCACGTAGACGGACTTCATCAGTGAAGCAATGAAATCGCCGTCGGCGCTGGAAGGCAGCCACTTATCCTTCTGCCGGTCCCACGTCGCCGCATCGAGGAGCTCGCCCGTGGGCGACGCATGCACGCCCTTGAACTCCCCGATGGCGCGATGAAAAGCGACGTGCGGCAGCACCAGCCTGAAGGGGACACCGGAACGTTCGATGATCTTGTTCCAGCGATCGATGCCGCGCTGGCAGTCGGCGGTATAGTCGTCACGCAGGCGCATGTTGATGGCGGTGAGCGCCGGCTCATCCACCCGCTTGATCTCGCCATCGACGAGCTTGAGCACAGGGTAGGTGGAGTGCTCAAGCCGGTGGTCGTCCTCAATCTTGCTCTCCTGGAAACGGCCCTTGAGGCTGGCGTTGAACGAGTTCGCCGCATTGGTGGAAACCTCCGAGCCGAAGAGATCCAGCGACAGCGAGTAGTGCAGGTTGAGCTTCTTCTGCATGGTGGGCAGATCGATCACGCCAAGCGCTCGAATCCTTTCGATGTCTGTGGGATCATCGATGCCCGCCTGCTTCATCGCTTCGCACGTGCGCTGCAGGATTCGGCCGAGCCCGGTCTCCCCCACGAACATGTGGTGGGCTTCCTCGGTGAGCATGAAGCGGCAGGTGCGCGAGAGCGGGTCGAAGCCGGACTGCGCCAGGCTCTCGAGCTGCATCTTTCCGTCCCTGTCGGTGAAGAAGGTGAACATGAAGAAAGAGAGCCAATCCGGGGTGGCCTCGTTGAATGCGCCAAGCATGCGCGGCTTGTCCGGACTGCCGGAACGGCGTTGCAACAGCTCTTCCGCCTCCTCGCGCCCATCACGTCCGAAATATTTCTGCAGGATGTAGACCATGGCCCAGAGGTGGCGGCCCTCCTCGACATTCACCTGGAAGACATTGCGCAGGTCGTACAGCGAGGGAGCGGTCTTCCCAAGGTGTCGCTGCTGCTCCACCGAGGCGGGTTCGGTATCGCCTTGTATCACCACGAGCCGGCGCAGCATGGCGCGGTATTCGCCAGGCACTTCCTGCCAAGCCGGCTCGCCCAGATGATGTCCGAACGGAATCGTGCGGCCCTCCTCCTGCGGAGCGAGGAGAATGCCCCACCGGTAATCCGGCATCTTCACATAATCGAATTTTGCCCAACCCTTCGGATCGACCGACACTGCCGTGCGCAGATAGACGAGCGCCTGCTGAAAGCCCTCCGGTCCCATCGTCTGCCACCAATCGAGGTAGCCGGGATGCCAGCGCTCGAGGGCACGCAACACCGTGCGATCCTCGGTCAAACCGACATTGTTCGGAATCTTCGTGCTGTAATCAACATTGATGATATCCATGGCTCTTCCTCACACCCTTGTCGTATCAAAGGCCGGCTTCTGGCCGGTGCCGTAGCGTCGCAACGCGCCGTCGGTGCCGACCGCATTCGGGCGCTGGAAAATCCAGTTCTGCCAGGCAGTCAGCCGCGCAAAGATCTTCGATTCCATCGTCTCCGGCCCGGCGAATCTCAGATTAGCTTCGAGTCCCGTCAGCGCGTCGGGCGAGAAGCTCGCCCTTTCCTCCAGGAAAACCCGGATCTCATCCTCCCAATCGATGTCGTCCAGTGCCGCCGTGACAAGCCCCAGCCGCTCTGCCTCCGGAGCTTCGATCACCTCGCCAATCCTGAGCTTCGCCGCATCGACATCGGCGGGATCGGCAAGAAACCGGCTCTCCAGGCGAGAGAGCCCATTCGACATGGGATAGGCGCCGAAGCTCACGTTCCCGAGGCAAAGACCTGCGACCGGTCGGTTGTCGCCTTCGCGCCTGCCAATAAGCATGTATGAGCGGTCGGCGGCGAACACCAATTCTGCAAGCGTACCGGCAAAGCACGATCCCGGCTCGACCAAAGCGACCAGCGAGCGCGAGGTGAGGTCAACGCGTTTGAGCACCCGCTTCCACAAGCTTCGCACTTCGCGCGCGAGCCAATGCTGCGCATGAGCGTCGAGGAACCGATCGTAGCTCAGCACCTGCGCCGGATCGCCTGACGACGTGAACACGATGGCGGCGACATCGGGCTCGTTCGCGCGAATATCGAGAATGGCGTCGTCGAGCTCGCGCGCCAGCCGCAGCGGCCAGAACTCCGAGCCGAGCTCCACCATGGCCTCCGCGCCGACGGGCGTAGCGGCGTTGGGGCCGCGCAGGTTAATGTTGGCAAGCCGCTGGCTCCGCTGGAACTCTACTGTGAGCGTGCTGTATTCGACGGCGTTCTCGGAGCGCTCGCGGCGGAGTGGCCTGAGGCTAATGCCTTTGGCGTCGCTCGGCCGACGCGACCGTGCGGCGAACTCCTTCGCGCGTTCGCTGACGGCCTGTTCCAGCTTCGAACCTGAAACCACCTCATCCACCAGGCGCCACTCCACGGCACGCTTGCCTTTCACACCCTCCTCGGTCGTGCAGAACACGTCGGCGCGATCACGCCGCACCTTGCGCTTATCGGTCACGCGCGTAAGCCCGCCGGTGCCAGGAAGCACCGCAAGGAGCGGCAGCTCAGGGAGCGATACCGAGGAAGTGCCGTCGTCGATCAGCATGACGTAGTTGGCGGCAAGCGCGAGCTCGTAACCGCCGCCTGCCGCCGTGCCATTGATCACACAAATGGTCGCGAGGCTGGACGTTTCGCTCGCCTCCTCGATGCCATTTCGCGTTTCGTTGGTGAACTTGCAGAAGTTGACTTTGTGTGCGTGGGTTGCCCCCGCGAGCATGCGGATATTGGCGCCTGCACAGAACACGCGCGGTTTGCCCGAGCGCAACAGAACGACCTTGACGGAAGGATGCTCGAACCGGAGCCGCTCGAGCGCGTCCGCGAGCTCGATGTCCACTCCGAGGTCATACGAGTTGAGCTTGAGCTCGTAGCCTTCGAACAACGTGCCCTTCTCGTCCACGTCCATCAGCAGCGTGGCGACTTCGCCATCGATCCGGAGCTTCCAGTGCCGATATCTCGCCGGCTCGGTCTGGAAATCGATCCGCGTCTTGCCGTTGCTCAACTTGCGCTCTGCATCGGCCATCTGATCCTCGCTTCAACTCACGACTGATTGGGCTCGGTCCCGGCAAACATTGCCTTCCCGGTGATCGCGCAGAAGCCGATTGCAGAAATCAGCAACCGCTCGCAGCGTCGGCTCGGGTGCCTCGCGGTGCGGCGCATGGCGCGTATTGGGGAGAAGCACTGCGTCAACCGGGCAGTAACACTCGTCCTGCGCAAGCTCGATCTGCCGCACAGTGCCGTATTGATCGTCCTCCCCCTGTACGATCAGGATCGGTACGCGGATATGAGCAAGCTCGTCCGTCAGATCGAAGTTGCGGAATTCGGGGTCAAGCCAGGGATCGCACCAGTTGTGGAATGCGTTATCGGGGTCGGCATGCGTCCGGGCAAGCTTCGCCCGCAAGCTGCCTTGCTCGAACGCCGCCTTGGCGCGGGCGATCTCGGCCAAGCCCATGTCCTCAGTGACGAAGTGCGGAGCGATCAAGACGAGCCCACGCACACGATGATCCTGGATGCTGCCCGTGTAGATCGTGGCAATTGAAGCGCCGTCGCTGTGGCCGAGCAGCAGTCCGCGGCGGAAATCCAGGGCATCGAGCACGCGCGGGAGCACGAGGCGCGCCTCCTCGTGCATGAAAGAGACCGGACGCGGCAGCTTGGAGGGCGAAGAGCGACCGTAGCCTGCGCGTGAGTAAGAGAAGATGCCGGCGCCCGTGGCCGCTGCAAGTTTCTCCGCGAAGCTCCCCCACACGTCCACCGAACCGAGGCCTTCGTGCAGCAGCACAATTGTTGGCGCCGCCTGCGGGCGTGGTCCGTGGAAGCGGTATTCGAGCCGCATATCGCCGATATCGACAAAGCCGTGGTCTGCAAGCGTCATCGCTCGACCCAACGCCGCACGAGCTCGCGCAGTTTCCCGCAGCTCTGCTCGACCGCGGCGTCCGAGGTGTCGAGGGTCGCCTCTGCACGGGCGTAATCGGCTGCGCGCGCTTCCAGAATAGCGACCAGGTCCGCCATCGCTTCGCGATTGTGCGCCATGGGCCGAAAGTCGCCTTGCCCTATGACCCGGACCATGTGCTGCTGCGGCCGTGCCTTGATCCACACCGTGTGCGTGCGGCGCAGGAGAAGTGCGAATGTTTCGGCATCCGATACGATGCCCCCCGCGGTCGCAATCACGGCGGCCTCGTGCTCAGCGATGACGCGATCGAGACAGGTCCGCTCGTAGCGACGGAAGGTTGGCAGCCCGGCCATCTCGATCAGATCGGAAATGCTAGCGCCATAGTCCTGCTCTACCAGACGGTCGAGCTCGATAAATGGGAGGCCGAGTCCATCCGCCAAACTGCGGCCCAGCGTCGATTTTCCGGCGCCGCGAAGCCCGATCAGCGCAATCCGCCGCGCCCGGTCGATTGCAGGTCGCTCAACGGCGCAAGCCTCGATCAGCTCGGCAATCACGGGCAGCTCGCTTGCCGGCGCACGCCCCAGCACATCGAGGATGCGGGTCAGGGCAGCGGGCCGACCGTTCGCCCGAGGCAACAGGTCAATCGTGGGAAGCTCAAGCGCGTCGGCGATGGCACTGAGCATGATCACCGAAGGATTGCCTCGCCCTGCCTCGATCTGGGCCAGATAACGCTCCGACGCCCCGGAAGCGTGCGCCAGCTGCCGCCGCGTCATTCCGCGCTTTGCGCGGGA
>DATBYX010000496.1:0-24753 GCA_036513475.1 Xanthobacteraceae bacterium
TCGTCGAGGTTGATATCCTCGATGTCGAAGGCCTTGCGCATATGCGTGCAGCCGGCACGCAACAGCACCGCCACCCGGGGCTGGTCCGTCTCCCGATCAAACCGGGTGGTAATCGCCTCCGGCGCCGTCGTCACCTGACTAAGCGCAAGAGCAGTCGCAAAGATCTTGACGAGCAGCGTTTCCATGGGCCTTCGCGGGAGACTCGCATGAAGGGCGGCGGCAAATCCGCACTAAAACAGCGCTACAAAATGGCTTTTTGCAGAGCTTGGTTCCTTCAGGCGGGAAATATAGCCGCAATAAGCCTTGCGAGTGCGACACTTAGGCAACTATCGCCAGAAATCGGCAGCGATCGTTCCGGTCAATATTCTCCCGGAATTGGGGTAAAACTTCTCTCTTCAGGAGCTGTAACACAAACGCAGAAAAAGAAAAAAGAGGCCGCCTGGAAGGCGGCCCCTGCAATCGTGGCGTCACTCCGCAGCAGGCAATTGGGCCGGCTCCAGGGCTTCCGCAGCAGCGGCTTTGGCGGCCGCTTCCTTCTCGCGCTCCTGTAGAATGAGGGCATCGCGCTTGCCTGCCACCTCGCGGAGCATGTTCATCATCGCACCCGTTCCAGCGGGAATGAGACGACCCACGATGACGTTTTCCTTGAGGCCATCAAGAGTATCGACCTTGCCGTTCACCGCAGCTTCGGTCAGCACGCGCGTGGTCTCCTGGAACGAGGCCGCGGAAATGAATGACCTCGTCTGCAGCGAAGCCTTGGTGATGCCGAGCAGCACCGGATGGGCAGTGGCTTCCTTCTTGCCCTCCTCCTTGGCGCGCAGGTTGACCTCGTCGAGCTCGACCTTGTCGATCTGCTCGCCTTCGATCAGCTCCGTCTCTCCTGCGTCCTGGACCTCGACCTTCTGCAGCATCTGGCGGACGATCACCTCAATGTGCTTATCGTTGATGGCGACACCTTGCAGGCGATACACGTCCTGAATTTCATTGACCAGATAGGCTGCAAGCTCTTCGACACCCTTGATCGCCAGAATATCGTGCGGCGCCGGGTTCCCCTCGACAATAGCGTCGCCTTTCTCGATCACATCACCATCCTGCAGATGGATGTGCTTCCCCTTGGGGACCAGGTATTCCCTCGGTTCCTCACCCTCGGAGCTTGGCTCGATGATGATGCGGCGCTTGTTCTTGTAATCGCGTCCGAAGCGCACCGTACCGGAGATTTCGGCAATTATCGCGGCCTCCTTCGGACGGCGTGCCTCGAACAGCTCAGCAACGCGCGGCAACCCGCCGGTGATGTCGCGGGTTTTTGCACTCTCGGTCGGAATACGCGCGATCGCATCGCCCGCCTTCACGTGCGCCCCGGTATCAGCGGAGAGTACGGCGTCAACCGCCAGCTGGTAGCGCGCATCCCCACCGCGCGGGAGCTTTACAATCTTGTTATGCTTGTCCTTGACCACGATGGCCGGGCGCAGGTCAGTTCCGCGGTTGGCACGCCAGTCGATGACCACGCGCTTGGCGATACCGGTCGACTCGTCGAGCGTTTCGGACATCGATTGGCCCTCTACCAGGTCCTCGAAACCGATGACGCCGTCGACTTCGGTGAGGATCGGCCGGGTATACGGGTCCCATTCCGCAATACGCTGCCCGCGCTTGATCGTGTCGCCATCACTCACCAGCACTCTCGCCCCGTACTGGATGCGATGCGCCGCCCGCTCCGTTCCGTCAGGATCGAGCACCGTCACGATCATGTTGCGCACCATTGCGACGGTTTGCCCATCTGAGTTCTTCACGACGTTCTTGTTTTTGATCTTGATCTTCCCGTCGAAGTTCGACTCGATGATCGATTGTTCGGAAATTTGTGCCGCACCGCCGATGTGGAATGTCCGCATCGTCAGCTGCGTGCCGGGCTCGCCGATCGACTGCGCTGCGATAACACCCACGGCCTCGCCCATATTGACAGGCGTGCCTCGGGCCAGATCACGACCATAGCATTTCGCACAGACTCCGGACGTCGTCTCGCAGGTGAGTACCGAGCGGATCCGCAGTTCCTGCACGCCCGCCGTCATAATCGCCTCGACCTGCGGTTCCTCCAGGAGCGTGCCGCTCTTGGCAATCACCTTGTGAGAAGACGGGTCGCGCACGTCCTCAGCCGCAGTTCGACCCAGAATGCGGCTGGCAAGCGAGGCCACCACCGTTCCGGCATCTATGATGGCACGCACTTTGATTCCGGAGCTGGTGCCGCAGTCTTCGGTGGTAATGATGCAGTCCTGCGCGACATCCACGAGGCGGCGCGTAAGATAACCTGAGTTGGCCGTCTTCAGGGCCGTATCGGCAAGGCCTTTGCGCGCACCGTGAGTCGAGTTGAAGTATTCGAGGACCGAGAGTCCCTCCTTGAAGTTGCTGATGATCGGGCTCTCGATGATCTCTCCCGACGGTTTGGCCATCAACCCGCGCATGCCGGCAAGCTGGCGCATCTGCGCCGGCGACCCGCGCGCGCCGGAATGGGCCATCATGTAGATTGAATTGACCTCCGCCGACCGTCCCCGCTCGACGCGCTCGACCGCCGAAATCTGATGCATCATTTCATCAGCTATCAGATCGGTCGCTTTCGACCAGGCGTCCACGACCTTGTTGTACTTCTCGCCTTGCGTGATGAGGCCATCGTTGTACTGCTGCTCGAATTCCTGCGCGAGCGCACGCGTGCGGTCGATGATCTTCCACTTGCTGCTCGGCACCACCATGTCGTCCTTGCCGAACGAGATTCCCGCCTTGAAGGCATTATGGAAACCGAGGGCCATGATCCGGTCACAAAAGATGACCGTCTCCTTCTGACCGCAATGGCGGTAGACTTGATCGATCATGCTCGAGATTTCCCGCTTCGTCATAAGCCGGTTGACGATGTCGAAAGGTATCTTGGAGCTCCGGGGAAGCACTTGACCGAGCATTACACGACCAGGAGTCGTGTCGTACCATTTACGAATGGGCTTGCCCTTCTCGTCCACTCCGTTCCACCGGTATTTGATCTTGGTATGGAGATCGATCACTTTGCTGTGGAGCGCGTGCTCGATCTCCGCGAGATCGCCGAAAGCCTTGGGAGGCCGCTGCTTCTCTTCGCCCTCGCGCATGATCGAGAGGTAATAGAGCCCAAGCACGATGTCCTGTGACGGCACGATGATGGGCGAGCCGTTTGCGGGGTGCAGGATGTTGTTCGTAGACATCATCAGCACGCGTGCTTCCAGCTGTGCCTCCAGCGACAGCGGCACGTGTACCGCCATCTGATCGCCGTCGAAATCGGCGTTGAACGCCGCGCACACCAGCGGATGCAGCTGAATCGCCTTGCCTTCGATCAGAACCGGCTCGAACGCCTGAATGCCGAGGCGGTGCAGCGTCGGAGCCCGATTGAGCAGAACCGGATGCTCGCGGATGACCTCATCCAGGATGTCCCAGACTTCCGGCTTTTCCTTTTCGACGAGCTTCTTCGCCTGCTTGACGGTGGTCGACAGCCCCTTGGCATCAAGCCGCGAATAAATGAACGGCTTGAACAGCTCGAGCGCCATTTTCTTCGGCAGGCCGCACTGGTGCAGCTTGAGCTCAGGGCCGACGACAATCACGGACCGACCTGAGTAGTCCACCCGCTTGCCGAGCAGGTTCTGCCGGAAGCGGCCCTGCTTGCCCTTGAGCATGTCGGCGAGCGATTTCAGCGGCCGCTTGTTTGCCCCGGTGATGACGCGGCCGCGACGACCATTGTCGAACAGCGCGTCGACCGCCTCCTGCAGCATGCGCTTTTCGTTGCGGATGATGATGTCCGGCGCGCGCAGCTCGATCAGCCGCTTCAATCGGTTGTTGCGGTTGATGACGCGGCGATAGAGGTCATTGAGATCGGATGTGGCAAACCGGCCGCCGTCAAGCGGCACCAGCGGTCGCAGGTCCGGCGGAATGACCGGTACCTGCGTCAGGATCATCCATTCCGGCTTGTTGCCGGACTGCTGGAATGCCTCGACGATCTTCAGCCGCTTCGCGGCCTTCTTCTTCTTGATGTCCGAATCGGAGCTCGCGACTTCGGCCCGCAAGTCAGCCTGCATCTTGTCGAGATCGAGCGCCTTGAGCATCTCGCGAATGGCTTCCGCCCCGATGGTGGCGGTAAAGCTGTCCGCGCCATATTCCTCCTGCGCCTTGAGATACTCGTCCTCGCTCAAGAGCTGGCGGTCTGCAAGGGGCGTGAGACCTGGCTCGAGCACCACGTAGCTCTCGAAATAGAGGATGCGCTCAAGCGACTTGAGCGTCATGTCGAGCAAAAGCCCGATGCGCGAGGGGAGCGACTTCAAGAACCAGATATGAGCGACCGGGGCGGCGAGCTCGATGTGACCCATGCGCTCGCGCCGCACGCGCGACAGCGTGACCTCGACCGAGCACTTCTCGCAAATGATGCCCTTGTATTTCATGCGCTTGTACTTGCCGCACAAGCACTCGTAGTCCTTGATTGGACCAAAAATACGCGCACAGAACAGACCATCGCGTTCCGGCTTGAATGTGCGATAGTTGATAGTCTCTGGCTTCTTGATCTCGCCATAGGACCACGACAAGATCTTTTCCGGGCTCGCGATCGAGATCCGGATCTGATCAAAGACCTGAGCCGGCACCTGCGGGCTGAATAGGTTCATGATCTCTTGATTCATCATCTTCTCCTTGGCCGCTTGAGCGGCCGAAAACCTGACCGTAATGGCGCCATGGAGAGCATCAGCTCGACCACGAGCGCTCGGACCTAGGCGATCGGGCGGCCTTGCGCCCGATCGCGATTTGGACCGTCACGCGACTGCATGTCGGACTTCTACTCCGCTGCTTCCGCCGCCTCGCCCCCCGGAATCTGTCGCTGCTGCTTCGAGTTGTGCAGATCGACATTTAGACCGAGCGAACGCATCTCTTTCACGAGCACGTTGAAGGACTCGGGAATTCCGGCTTCGAACGTGTCGTCGCCGCGCACGATCGCCTCGTACACCTTGGTGCGGCCGGCGACGTCGTCCGATTTCACCGTCAGCATCTCCTGCAACGTGTACGCAGCTCCATACGCTTCGAGCGCCCACACCTCCATTTCGCCGAACCGCTGCCCGCCGAACTGCGCCTTTCCGCCCAGCGGCTGCTGCGTGACCAGGCTGTAGGGCCCAATCGAGCGGGCGTGGATCTTGTCGTCGACGAGATGGTGGAGCTTGAGCATGTAGATGTAGCCGACGGTCACCTTGCGATCGAAAGTTTCTCCCGTGCGGCCATCGAACAGGCTCACCTGGCCCGAATGATCGAGCCCGGCAAGGTCGAGCATGTGCTCGATATCGGCCTCCTTGGCTCCATCGAACACCGGCGTGGCAATGGGCACACCGTGGCGCAGGTTGCCTCCCAATTCGACCAGATCCTTCTCGCCCAGCGATTTGATCGTCTCATCATCTCCATACACCTTCCGCAGAATCTCTTTCAGCGGCTTGGTATCGTGCTTGGAGTTGTACAAATCGACGGCTTGTCCGATACGCAGGCCGAGACCTGCGCAGGCCCATCCCAGATGGGTCTCCAGGATTTGCCCTACGTTCATCCGGCTCGGGACGCCCAGCGGATTGAGCACGATGTCGACCGGAGTGCCGTCCTCCAGGAAGGGCATGTCCTCCTGCGGCACGATTTTCGATACGACGCCCTTGTTGCCGTGCCGGCCGGCCATCTTGTCGCCGGGTTGAATTTTGCGCTTCACCGCCACGAAGACTTTGACCATCTTCATGACACCGGGCGGCAGCTCGTCGCCGCGCTGCAGTTTCTCGACCTTGTCGAGGAAACGTTGCTCGAGCCCCTTCTTGGATTCGTCGTACTGTTTGCGGATGGCCTCGAGCTCCGCCATCAGCTTGTCGTTGGGCGATGCGAACTGCCACCACTGGGAGCGCGGGTATTCCTCGAGCACGGCGCGCGTGATCTTGGAATCCTTCTTAAAGCCCTTCGGGCCGGCGATGCCCTGGCGGCCTTCCAGCATTTCGGCCAATCGCCCATAGACATTGCGGTCGAGTATGGCCTGCTCGTCGTCGCGGTCCTTGGCGAGCCGCTCGATTTCCTCACGCTCAATCGCAAGCGCGCGCTCGTCCTTCTCTACACCGTGACGATTGAACACCCGGACCTCGACGACAGTCCCCTGCACCCCGGGCGGGACGCGCAATGACGTATCGCGTACGTCGGAGGCCTTCTCGCCGAAGATGGCGCGCAGGAGCTTTTCCTCGGGCGTCATCGGGCTTTCCCCTTTGGGCGTGATCTTTCCGCACAGGATGTCGCCCGCCCGGACCTCGGCGCCGATGTAAACGATGCCGGCCTCGTCCAGGTTCTTCAGCGCCTCCTCGGACACGTTGGGAATGTCGCGGGTGATTTCCTCAGGACCCAGCTTGGTGTCACGCGCCATCACCTCGAATTCCTCGATGTGAATTGAGGAGAAGACGTCGTCCTTGACGATGCGTTCGGACAAGAGGATCGAGTCTTCGAAGTTGTAACCGTTCCACGGCATGAAGGCGACGAGCACATTGCGCCCCAGAGCGAGCTCGCCGAGCTCGGTTGACGGCCCATCGGCAATAATGTCGGCCTTCTTGACCTGGTCGCCTACTTTCACCAGCGGGCGTTGATTGATGCAGGTATTCTGGTTTGACCGCTGGAATTTCATCAGCCGGTAGATGTCGACCCCTGGTTTGGTCGGATCGGATTCCTCAGTGGCGCGTACGACAATGCGGGTGGAATCGACCTGATCAACGATGCCGGTCCGGCGTGCCCCGATCGAAGCGCCGGAATCGCGCGCAACTACCCCTTCCATCCCCGTTCCGACAAACGGCGCCTCAGCGCGCAGAAGCGGAACCGCTTGACGCTGCATGTTGGAGCCCATCAACGCGCGGTTGGCATCGTCATTTTCCAGGAAGGGGATGAGAGCAGCCGCAACCGACACGAGCTGTTTCGGAGAGACATCCATGAAATCGACCTTCGCGGCCGGGACCAGCGAAACATCGCCTGCGTGACGGCACACGACCATCTCCTCCGTGAAGCGTCCGCGGGCGTCCACGGGGGCATTCGCCTGCGCAACGGTGTAGCGCGACTCCTCCATGGCGGAGAGGTATTGCACCTCGTCGGTCACGCGGCCGTCCTTCACCTTGCGATAAGGCGTCTCGACAAAACCGTACTTGTTCACGCGCGCGTAGGTCGCGAGCGAGTTGATCAGGCCGATATTTGGGCCTTCCGGCGTCTCGATCGGACAGATGCGACCGTAATGGGTGGGATGCACGTCGCGCACCTCGAAACCTGCGCGCTCGCGCGTGAGCCCACCCGGACCGAGCGCGGAGAGCCTTCGCTTGTGGGTAATTTCGGACAGCGGATTGGTCTGATCCATGAATTGCGAGAGCTGCGAGGAGCCAAAAAACTCGCGCACTGCCGCTGCCGCCGGCTTGGCATTGATCAGATCCTGCGGCATCACGGTATCGATATCGACGGAGGACATGCGCTCCTTGATTGCACGCTCCATGCGCAACAGCCCGATGCGGTACTGGTTTTCCATGAGCTCGCCGACGGATCGAACCCGGCGATTGCCGAGATGATCGATGTCGTCGATCTCGCCCTTTCCGTCACGAAGGTCGACCAGAGTGCGGATGACGGAGATGATGTCCTCCTTGCGCAACACCCGCATGGTGTCCGGCGCATCAAGATCCAGCCGCATGTTCATTTTCACCCGGCCCACCGCGGAGAGGTCATAGCGTTCCGGATCAAAGAACAGGGAGTGGAACATGTTTTGCGCCGTATCGAGCGTCGGCGGCTCGCCTGGCCGCATGACCCGATAGATGTCGAACAGCGCGTCCTCGCGGGTCATATTCTTGTCGACAACGAGCGTATTGCGGATATACGCGCCGACATTCACATGATCGATGTCGAGCAAGGGCAGCTCTTTGTACCCAGCCTCGTTCAGTAGCTTCAGGTTCTTTTCGGTAATCTCCTCGCCGGCTTCGGCGTAGATCTCTCCCGTGCTCGGGTTCACCAGGTCTTCCGCCAGATAGCGTCCAATCAATTCCGGATCCGTCATCCGCAGAGCCCGCAGCCCCTTTTCCGCGAGCTGACGCGCCTGACGGACGGTCAGCTTCTTACCGGCCTCCAGCACCACCTTGCCGCTATCTGCATCAACAAGATCGTTCACCGCCTTGTAGCCGCGGAAACGATTGGCATCGAAAGGCACGCGCCAGCCCTCCTTCTGCCGCTTGTAGCCCACCTTGCGATAGAAGGTGTTGAGGACCTCCTCCCCGTCCAGTCCCAAGGCGTACAGCAATGACGTCACCGGAATCTTCCGGCGCCGGTCAATGCGGGCGTAGACGATGTCCTTGGCGTCGAATTCGATGTCGAGCCAGGAGCCGCGATAGGGAATGATGCGCGCAGCAAAAAGCAGCTTGCCCGACGAGTGTGTCTTGCCTTTGTCGTGGTCGAAGAAGACACCCGGCGAACGATGCATCTGCGAGACGATCACGCGCTCCGTGCCGTTGACCACGAACGTGCCGTTGTTGGTCATGAGCGGGATATCGCCCATGTAGACATCTTGTTCTTTGATGTCTTTGACTGACTTCGCGCCTGTCTCCTCGTCCACATCGAACACGATCAGGCGCAAGGTGACCTTGAGCGGCGCGGCATAGGTCATGCCGCGCTGCCGGCACTCGTCCACGTCATATTTCGGGGGCTCGAATTCGTACTTGACGAATTCGAGCATCGACGTGCCGGAAAAATCGGAGATCGGGAAGACGGATTTGAAGACAGCCTGGAGGCCTTCATCCGGTCGACCGCCGACAGGCTCCTTGACCAGAAGGAATTGGTCGTAGGAGGCCTTCTGAACCTCGATGAGGTTCGGCATCTCCGCCACTTCGTGAATTTTCCCGAAAAACTTGCGAACGCGCTTGCGACCTGTAAATGTCTGCGCCACCATCTCTATCTCTCTTTCGTCCTTGCCGGGCGAAACGACCTCTCCGGAAAGCCGCAATCAATCGCGGCCATCAGGACAGGCGTTGCTGCCCGTGCTTTCCATCCACGCGATCCGGCTTGTGCCGAACCGCAGCGTCTCTCTGCCGCCAGATGCGCAAATCCGCCCTTCCAAGCAACTTGAGCTCGGAATGGCCTGCTTGAACTGCCCGCTTCCCGAGCGGTGTGCTGTCTCACGCGCCGAATACAGTCCGAAAATTGCCGTCCAACTGTGATCTTACTTCAACTCCACCTTGGCTCCCGCCTTTTCGAGTTGAGCCTTGACCTTCTCGGCTTCGTCTTTGCTCACCCCCTCTTTCACCGCTTTTGGTGCGGCCTCGACCAGTTCCTTGGCCTCCTTGAGCCCCAGGCCGGTGAGCGCGCGCACTTCCTTGATGACCTCGATCTTCTTCTCCCCATGCGAGGTCAACATCACGGTGAACTCGGTCTTCTCCTCGACCGGCGCAGCGGCCGCAGCCCCCGGACCGGCTGCCACCGCCACCGCAGCGGCGGCAGACACGCCCCACTTCTCTTCCAGCATTTTGGCGAGATCGGCCGCCTCGAGCACGGTGAGTTGGGAGAGATCATCCACGAGTTTTTGCAGATTAGCCATGGGACATCCTTATGGGTTCGAGGGCGGTCACTGTCTCCGGTGATTCATTCAGCCGTGCCTTTACTGGCGTAGGCCTGCACCACCCGCGCCACTTTGGCCGCGGGAGCATTGACCAGTTGCGCGATCTTTGTTGCCGGCGCCTGAACGAGGCCGATGATTTTAGCGCGCAATTCGTCGAGCGAAGGCAGCGCTGCCAGCGCTTTGACGCCGTTGGCATCGAGCGCGGTTTGGCCCATCACGCCGCCAAGGATCACGAACTTGTCGTGCCCCTTGGCGAAATCGGCGGCAGCCTTGGGTGCCGCGATCGGATCGCCGGAATAGGCGATCAGCGTCGGGCCCTTGAGCAACGGGACGATCGCCGCGGCTTCAGTGCCTTCCGCAGCGATCTTCACCAGACGGTTCTTTGCGACCTTCACCTGAGCGCCCGCAAGCTTCATTTGCTTGCGCAACGTCTGCATCTGGGCGACGTTGAGGCCGGAGTAATGAGCAACGACCACCACGCGGGTGTCCCGCAAGACGCCGTTGAGTGCGGTGACGACTTCTTTCTTGGCTGCTCGATCCACTAGAAGCTCTTAACCTTGCGCTTGGCTGACGCTCACGCTCTACCTGTGTTCAAACCGCAGGCATTTTGAAAAATCGCTGAGCTTGCATGGGCTTTCGCAAAAAACGCCACCCTATACTCCTTCCATGTAGCGCTCGTGGAGGAAGAAGTAGAGCGTCCAAACGATCTTTCCGAAAAGCGCACGAAAGCGCGCCGACACTCTGGGCCGGCACGCCCATGGCCTATGTAACGCCTCAGGGCCTGCTTGCCAAGGGGAAATCGTTATGAATTTCAGTGCTTTCTTCGAGGACCAGCACGCTCCAGCATAGCCGAACAAAAAACATCAATAACTCAAAAACTTGCGACAGTTTTCGCACGCAACAAGCGAGAGGCAGCCAGGCTATTCTGTCGACGAGGCTTTACGGCTCATTCCCGGCCCCAAATCATTCCCAGCCCCTGAGAGCCCAGAATATTGTGACCCCGCCGGATTCCGAGGGACCGGGATGACCAAGGAAACCATTAGAGTCAGCGGAATAGCCGGGCTCTCTGGCGAGGGCAGGTCCAAATTTGGCCACGCGAAAGTTGTACTGCCTGCCGCGTTTTCGCAAACCGGGGGGTCCTGCCATGTACGAGATCCTGCGCAGCACCATCGCTGCTGCGGCTGTCGTTTGTTTTGCGACCGCCGCGTCAGCGCAGATTACCGCGGCCCAAATCAAGCTCACCGAGAAGCACGTCGAAGGCTTCATCGCCGCCCAGAAGGACATGTCGACAGTGGTGGAGAAGATGCAAGCCGCGGCGGTGGACCAGTCCAATACGGCATTTGAAGCCGAGCTCGAGACCGTGACCAAGAAGCATGGGTTCAAGGACTTCGCGGAGTACGAGGCGGTGGCCGCCAACATCTCCATGGTGATGGGCGCGATCGATCCGCAGACCAAAAGCTTCACCGACCCACAGACCGCGATCAAGAAAGAGATTGACGACGTGGCGGTGGACCAGACCATCCCCGATCAGGAGAAGAAGCAATTGCTGGAGGAGCTTCGCGAGGCCCTGAAGTCGACCCAGCCCATCCAGTTCCCGAGCAATGTCGAGCTCGTGAGGCGGTACTACGACAAGATCGACGCGGCGCTGGGATAACGGATGTCAGGGGTCTGACATCACCCGAATAAAGACGCCGGCTCGACTTTCACACCGGGTCCCATGGACGAGGAGACGGCGACGCGCTGCACGTAGGTGCCTTTAGCGCCGGAAGGCTTCGCCTTCTGGACCGCGTCAGCAAACGCCTTGATATTGGCGACAAGCTTGTCGGCATCGAACGATGCCTTGCCCACGCCCGCTTGCACGATTCCCGCCTTCTCGACACGGAACTCGACCGAGCCGCCTTTCGCTCCCTTGACCGCACTGGTTACGTCCATGGTAACCGTGCCGACCTTGGGGTTGGGCATCATCCCGCGCGGACCGAGCACCTTGCCGAGGCGGCCAACGAGCGGCATCAGATCGGGAGTGGCAATGCAGCGGTCGAAGTTGATCTCGCCCCCCTGCACCTTTTGGACCAGGTCCTCCGCGCCGACCACATCGGCGCCAGCGGCCTTCGCTTCGTCCGCCTTGGCGCCGCGCGCAAACACCGCGACCCGCATGGTGCGGCCCGACCCATTCGGCAGGTTGACGACACCGCGCACCATCTGGTCCGCGTGACGCGGATCCACCCCGAGATTCATCGCGACCTCGACGGTCTCGTCGAACTTCGCCTTGGCCCGCTCCTTGACCATCTTCACCGCCTGTTCCAGCGGATAGAGCTTGGTCCGGTCGATGCCTTCCCGCACGGCCTTCGTGCGTTTCCCAAGGTCTGCCATGATGCCTACTCCCTCACCTCGATGCCCATGGAGCGCGCCGAGCCTTCCACCATGCGCATGGCGGCATCGATACTGTCGCAGTTGAGATCCTTCATTTTTTTCTCGGCGATTTCCTTCACCTGCGCCTTGGTGACGGCCCCGGCCATGTCGCGGCCCGGCGTCTTCGAACCCCCTTCGAGCTTGGCCGCCTTCTTGATGAAATACGACACCGGCGGGGTACGCATCTCGAAGCTGAACGAGCGGTCCGCATAGACCGTGATAACCACCGGGATGGGCGTGCCCTTCTCCATGTTCTGGGTCTGCGCGTTGAACTGCTTGCAGAACTCCATGATGGCAAGTCCGCGCTGGCCCAAGGCGGGACCGATCGGCGGAGAGGGGTTGGCTGCTCCCGCCGGCACCTGCAATTTGATGTAGCCTGTGATTTTCTTGGCCATGACAGTTCCAGTTGTCAGTTGTCAGTTGTCAGTTATCAGGCATCAGTCACCCATGATGACTCACAATCTGATGCCTGATATCTGATGCCTGATCCCCTGACATTTAAAGTTTCTCCACCTGTCCCATTTCAAGCTCGACCCGGGTGGGCCGACCGAAGATGGAAACGGCGACCTTCAGGCGCGAACGCCCGTCGTCCACCTCCTCCACCACGCCGTTGAAGGAGGCAAACGGGCCTTCCGAAACGCGCACCTGCTCGCCCACTTCGAAGGAGACCGAAGGCTTGGGTCGCTCGATCCCTTCCTGCACCTGGTGAAGGATGCGCTGGGCTTCCGTCTCGGAGATCGGCTTGGGCTTTTTGTCGGCGCCGAGAAAGCCGGTCACCTTCGGCGTATTCTTGATCAGGTGATAGGCTTCGTCGGTGAGATCCATCTTGACCAGGACATAGCCCGGAAAGAATTTGCGCTCCGCATCGATCTTCTGCCCGCGGCGCACTTCGACTACCTTCTCGGTCGGCACCATGACTTCCTCGAACAGGTGGTCGAGGTGGCGCTGCTTTGCCTGCTCGCGAATAGAGTCGGCCACCTTGCGTTCGAAGTTCGAGTAGGCCTGCACGATGTACCACTGCTTGTCCGCCATTGCGCCCATCCCCTCAGCCGCCAATCCCGAGCAGGAAGGTCACCACCACGCGCATGATCTGATCGGCGACCAGAAAGAACACCGACGCAATCGCCACCATCACGAACACCATCGCGGTGGTGACCGCGGTCTCTCGCCGCGTCGGCCAGGTAACCTTCTGCGCCTCCGCGCGCACTTCCTGCATGAACTTGAAGGGGCTGATCTTCGCCATGGTTTGCCTGCCGCTCACTACTGTGCGCGGATCAATTGTTCGGATCAGTTCAAATCTATTCGACCAAACGGCGCTAAGCGTGGCAGGAGTGGAGGGACTCGAACCCGCAACCCCCGGTTTTGGAGACCGGTGCTCTAGCCATTGAGCTACACTCCTCCCGGAAGCGCTTGCGGCGGGCCCAAGGTCCGCCGCCCGCTGTAAATGCCCCATGGGGCCGCATTTTGCAAGTGGCCGGGCAGTCGTGGAGCGTACGACCGTGAGCTGGCATCAATTGCGCGGCGAATCCGGCCTGCTCCCTCGCCAATTAACTGCCGCCTTTGACTCTCAGTGCAGGCTGGGACCCTTGAGGAAGCGATTGCGATCGCCCGAGGCGACGCGCACCTCGAAGGTGCGGCCGTCCCGGTAGATCATCAATGGCACTTCCACCCCGGCCTTGCCCAGCGACCATACCTTGCGAAAAAAGCCGGCGAGGTCGCTCACCTTGGTGCCGGCAACGGCAAGTACGATGTCGCCGCTGCGCAGATTGGCCCGGCGCGACGGCCCGCCCTCGGATACCCTTGCGACCACCACCTTGTCGTCGACCTCGGTGGCGTTGAGCCCCAGCCACGGCCGCGGCGGTCGGTTGGGACGGCCCAGAGTCAGAAGGTCGCCGAGGATCGGCTTGAGAATATCGATGGGTACGATCATGTTGAGCGGCTCGGCCTGACCTTCGCCCCGCGCCTGCTGCACCTGTAGCGACCCGATGCCCAGCAGGTCGCCGCCATGCCCGATCATCGCGGCGCCGCCCCAGAACGGATGCGCGGGCGCGGTGAAAATTGCCTCGTCCAGCACGTACTCCCAGTTGCCGGCAAACTCCTGCTTGGCGGCAATGCGGGCGGCGACGGAATGTTTGCGCCCGCCGGCTCCCGCGACCACGACGGCATCGCTGACCTTGGTCTTCTGCGACTGCCCGATCGACATCACCGGCAGATCGAGACGCGCCAGCGCCTGCACCAGCCCGAAGCCGGTCTCCTGATCGTACGCGAGCACATGGCCCGGCGCGGGCGGCCCCTCGGCGGGATGCAACCAGATCGTCTGCGCCTCAGTGATGAGATAACCGATAGTGAGGACGACGCCGTCGCGAATAAGAACACCATTGCCCGCCCGTTCGGTTCCGAGGGTCTCGGCTGTGAACGCATCCCCCGGAATGATGGCGCGCAAGCCGACCACGGAGGTCAACGCCTCGTCCAGATCATAGTCGTAGTGCTCGGGCTTGGGCTGGACGGCGAGCGGCATCTCCCAATCAGTAGAGGACGACATTCAGGCACTCCATTCGAGCGTTCACGCCACCGTGCATGCGCGCAACAAAATGTCGGATCAACAGGCATGATCCCGTCAGGTTGCGAAGCTCCTTCCGGTTGAGGGGATCAGCTTCGTTCGAGACAGTATTACGCGGTTTCCGCAAGCTTGTCTCTCGTCCGGGTAGGTTCCGCGAAGGCCGCGCGCAGCTTGGAACGCGTCACCCGTTGCCGCGTTAGCAAAAAGGGAGCGTGGGAAGATCGCCTCACACGGAGAATACCATGACGCAGCTCAAGACCATCTTGCTCGTCGCGGCGGCGGTTGGAGGCCTATCCGCATCTGCGGCGGCAAGCCCCATGAACGTCGGCACGGTGCAGGAGCCGAGCCTCGTTCAAGACGCCCGCATGATCTGCAATGAACGGGGCCGCTGCTTCGAGACGCGTCGGCATGTCTATCGCGACTACGACGAGGATTACGTGGCGCCGCGAAGATCGTACGAGTACCGCGGACCTTTCAGTGACTACGACGAAGGACCAGGGGTCGGATTCAGCTTTGGCTTCGGCGATCGCTGGCGATAAGTGCGGGAACTCACAAGCTCAAGAACCCGCCGCTCCGGGCGGGTTCTTTTTGCGGCAACCTCTGCTCAGCGATCCCCGAGCTGAAAGAGGATGCAGCAGCCGGCCACTTCGGCGTCCTCACGACCGGTTTTGACCCGGTGGCAGCGGGCCGAGGGACTGCGGTGAGGCTCGGCCGTCACTGCCATGCTCGCTCGCATCCAGGAATCACTTTGTTGAACAGGAATCACTTTGTTGAAGAGGTGTGGCCGCGGGGACACAGCGCCGGGAGCGCGATACAAATCGCGGGCGGAAGGGCCTGACTTAACCCTCTGTTTACCGCGAACGGGAAAAACTCCGCGTCGAGGATAGGGCCGCGTCGTTTTCCATCACGTGTAACCACCCCGGTTGCGCCAGGGCCATGGCTCCTGTTTCTCCCTCGGTCAGTTCAGGATGCGGGCATGAAATCTGGTGCGCCTTGGCAACTGAGCCGCGTGACGCGGCAAACGCGCCAAGCCGCGCGTGAGGCTGCACGGCGCGCCGGTATGTCCGTCGGTGAATGGCTCGACAGCGTCATCGCGCAATCGACGCAAGCAGACGAGCTCCATAACGCCGAATATGACGACGAGCATGCTTACTCGGCCGAGCGCGAATATCGGGAGCAGGACAGGAGTGCGCGCCAAAGGAACGCCCGCGAACAGCGTGATCGCCAAGCGGACGATGCCAGGAATGGACGAGCCCGACGCGCCTCCACCCCTAACCCTTCCCTGCACGAGTTCGGGCTTGCCCGAGTTCGTCATCATGATTTGCGCAAGTCGGATAGATCCCCCTCGGGCCCGGGAGGGGACGACGCCGAGGCCTACGATTATCGCGATGATGCGGCGCGGCGCAGGGCCGAGCTCGAGCAGACGCTACCGTTTGCGCACGAGGCGGCGCGGCCTGCGATCAACAAAGAGCTTGAAGAGCTGCATGCACGACTTGACCACCTTACATCCCAGCTGAGCCAAGTCGCCACCCTGAGTGCCGGAAACGCAGCCCGGCGCAACGAGCGCGAGGCGGAGCCGACGCGCGAGCTGATCGCGGTCGTCTCCAAGCTCGATCGCCGGCTCGATCAGCTGATTGCCGAGGGCCGCTCCAGCAAAGAAGAGATCGAGCGGCAGGTCAACGCGGTCGGCCGCGCGGTCGCCGATCTGCAGCGCGAGCCGGCGCGCGCACCGGCGCCAGCGGACCCTGTCACTCCACTGGAGCAAGCATTGTCGGAGATCGCGGACCGCCAGCGCGCGCTCGACGGATATTCTCCCGCTCCACCAACGCCCGCTGCTGCACCCGCCGCAGGCTCGGAAAGCCTGCCGCGGGCACGCACGCAGGAGCTCTCAGGACTCGAGCAGCAGCTTCGGCAAATCAACACTCAAATCGAGGGCCTCAAGCCTTGCGGCATGGACAAGGCCATCGGCACGCTGCGCGACGACCTCGCCCAGATTGGCGTCATGCTGCAGGACGCTATGCCGCGCAAATCGGTGGAGGCGCTCGAACGCGAGATGCGCAAGCTCACTGAGCGCATCGATTCGAGCCGCAACTCCGGAGCGGACGGCGCAGCGCTTGCAAGCGTCGAGCACGGTCTTGCGGAAGTGCGGGACGCGTTGCGCGGCCTTGCGCCGGCCGACAATCTACCTGGGGTCGATCGCGAGCTGCGTGCGCTGTCGCAGAAGGTCGATGCCCTTGCCCAAAACAGCCAGGATCCGGCCGCGCTGCAGCAGCTCGAAAGCGCGATTGTCGGACTCCGAGGCATCGTCTCCAAGGTCGCTTCCAATGACGCTCTGGCGAGTCTCTCCGACGAAGTGCACGCCTTGGCCGGCAAGGTCGAACGGGCGAGCCCACCGAGGGACGACGGCGTCCTCAATGCGCTGGAAGAGCGTATCGGAGCGCTCGCTGATGCGCTCGCGGCACGTAACCAGGGCGGTCAGAGCGTGCCGCACGAGCTCCAAGCCGTCATCGCTGGACTGGTCGATAAGATCGAGCGGGTGCAGCTCACGCGCACCGATCACACCACGCTCGGCCAGCTCGAGGACCGTATCGCCAAGCTGGTCGAGAAGCTCGACGCTTCGGACGCGAGGGTCACCCAGCTGGAAGCGATCGAAAGGGGCCTTGCTGAGCTCCTGATCCATATCGAGCATCAGCGCTCCTCTCCTGACGCGCAGACCCCGAGCGCAGGCGTGGAGATGGACGCGCTATCCCGGGATCTCGCGGACCTGCGGTACACGGAGGAGAAGACGCAGGAGTCGTTGGAGCTGGTACACGGCACCCTCGGCAATGTGGTCGATCGGCTGGCCATGATCGAAACAGACATGCGCCGGGCGCGTACGCCCGATAACGGCGTCGATAGGACGCAAGCTTGGCCTTCACCCCGGTTCAAGGAGGCTGCGAGCGCAAAGCCCGCCGCGGCAAGCCGCGGGCCCAAGAGCTCGCAGGCGCAATCGTCACCGAAGAGCTTGCCTGCGGAGCCGATCGGGGACGCCCAGCCGCTGTTTCGAGAAACGCCGGACGCCTTTACGCCGCTGGAAGAAGCCGGGTTCCAGGTGGAGGAGAGAGCGCTGAGGGATCGCGCCTCGGCGATCGAGGGCGAGGCATCCCGCTCCGAGCGTCGTGCGCTCGAGCCGGGCCTGCCTCCAGATCATCCGCTCGAGCCAGGGTCGCGCGACTCGCGCCCGCGCAGCTCCGTAGCCGAGCGCATCGCGGCCTCCGAATCCGCGCTGATCAGCACGGCAACTTCAAGCACGGCAGAGCCAGCATCGGCATCAAACTTTATCGCAGCGGCGCGTCGCGCCGTTCAGGCGGCGAGCAGGGAAAAGCCCACAAGGCGCGACGTGTCGGCGCAAAAGGAGATCGGGGCGAGCGGAGGCAAACTTGCTGGCCGCATTGGAAAGCTGCGTGCCCTGATCACAGGCGCAGCGATATTCGCGATCGTCGTTGGCGGATTCCAGATCGTGCGAACTTATCTGAGCGACCCGGCGGAACCGGAAGTGGCAACGCCCGCTAGCCCAGCAGAAACAGCTGCGCCCGCCTCGGCACAGCCACCCCTGCCGGCGCAACACGATCTGCCGAAGACGGAGAAGGCGACGCCCCGGCGCACCGAGCCTATTGCCCCGGAGAAGAAACCCGCCGGGACCGAAAGCCCGATCGGTCGCCAGTCGGCCGCGTTCCCGGACGCGAGCAGCGTCACAGGGAGGTCGAGCAGCATCACAGTTCCGCCCACCAGCTTGCCGGCGCCGATTCCAACGCAACCGCCCACGGTTGCCGCTCCCGAGCCGCAGACGACGGCAAGCGCCGCGCCTGCTGCTGAAATCACCGGCTCCATTCCTCCCGTCGCGATAGCGCCCAAGCCGCTGACCACCCCGCCTGCCACACCGGTGCTCTCGCCCGCCGAGAGGCTTCCCGCAGCGTTCGCCGGTTCCCTGCGCGCCGCGGCTGCCAAGAACGATGCGGCCGCGGAGTACGAGATCGGGGCGCGTTACGCCGGTGGCCGAGGCGTGCCGCAGGATGCGGTCGCCGCAGCAGAATGGTTCGAGCGCGCGGCCAAGCAGGGTCTCGCTCCGGCGCAGTTCCGGTTAGGCGGGATGTACGAAAAGGGGCTCGGCGTGAAGAAGAATCTCGAGACCGCGCGCCGCTTCTATGTCGCCGCGGGGCAGACTGGCAATGCCAAGGCGCTGCACAACCTCGCGGTGCTCTATGCGGAAGGCATCGACGGCAAGCCCGACTACGAAACCGCCGCGCGCTGGTTTCGCAAGGCGGCCGATTACGGGATAGCCGACAGCCAGTACAACCTCGCGGTCCTCTATGCCCGCGGGATCGGGGTGGAGCAAAACCTCGCGGAGGCGTACAGGTGGTTCGCACTCGCGGCGCGCACCGGCGACGCCGAGTCGGTCAGGAAGCGCGACGAGCTCGGCGCCCGGCTCGATCGGCAGTCGTTGAGCGTGGCCGAGCAGGCGGTGCAGGCTTGGTCCCCGCACAAGCAGCCCGCGGTCGCAGTAGAGGTCAAGACTCCGCCCGGCGGATGGGACAGGGCGGCCGCAACGCCGGTGGCGCCGGCGCCTCGCAAGCCAATGACGCTCGGGTCGAAGCTCGAACTTGCGACTGCCCGGATCCCGCAATAGAAGGCGCACAGTCGTCGCGAAAACTCCCGGTTCGGTAATTCCGGGGCGCCGCAAGCGGCGAGCCCGGAATCCATAACCACAGGCTGTGCACTGTTGCGATCGACGTGGCACCTACCGCGCCGCCTGGATTATGGATTCGGACTCGCCTGCAGGTCGGCGACACCGACTTGCAGGCCCCCGGAATGACGCACAGTCAATCGTCTTCAAGTCCTGTCGCCTTGCCTGTCGGGCGGCATACTGAGAATTGCCAATATACCTGCCGTGGCCCGGATGGTCCTAGCTAATGTGGGCGACGGTCCCGGATGTCGCTGCGCTCCATCCGGGCTCTGAAGCAGCTGAACCAAAAGGAGCCGCCGGTGGAGATCTATCTTCCCATCGCCGATCTGCCGGTCAACATCCTGGTCATTCTGGCCATGGGGCTAGCAGTCGGGTTCATCTCCGGCATGTTCGGCATAGGCGGCGGCTTCCTGATGACACCGCTCCTCATCTTTGTCGGCATCTCGCCCGCGGTTGCGGTCGCGAGCGTAACCACTCACATCGCGGCATCCTCGATGTCAGGCTCGATCAGCTACTGGCGCCGGCGCGCCATCGATGTGGCGCTGGTTTGCATGCTGCTCGCGGGCGGCATCATCGGCACGGCCTTCGGCGTCTGGCTGTTCACGTTCCTGCGCGCGGTCGGACAGCTCGATATCACGATCGGCGTATCCTACGTGCTGCTCCTCGGCATCGTCGGCTCGTTGATGGTGGCAGAGAGCGTGCGCGCCATCGTGCGGGCCCGCCACGGAAAGCCTGTGGACCTGCGCCGACCCGGCAGCCACATGTGGATCCACGGGCTGCCGTTCAAGCTGCGCTTCAAGCGTTCGCGCATCTACGTCTCCGCCATTCCGGTGTGGGCGATCGGCTTTCTGATCGGCTTCATCGGCGCAGTGATGGGAATCGGCGGCGGATTTCTGCTGGTGCCCTTGCTGATCTATGTGCTGCGCGTGCCGACCGCGACCGTGATCGGCACTTCCATGATGCTCACGCTGATCACCATGGCCTCGGCCACCGTGATGCATGCCGCCACGAATCACCTCGTCGATGCACTCTTGGCCCTCATCCTCATGGTCGGTGGGGTGACCGGCGCACAATTCGGGGCGCGCGCAGGGCAGAGGATGCGGGCCGAGCGGCTGCGACTGCTGCTGGGACTCCTCGTGCTGGCCGTGGGCATGCGATTTGCGCTGGATCTCGTGCTGCGTCCCGACAGCCTCTACTCGCTGCGGCCGCTGGACACCGACTTATGAGAACGCGAGTGCTGCCGGTCGTGCTCGGGGTTGCGGCACTCGCAGCGGCGACCTCCCCGGCGACAGCGGAGCGGCTGGTCGCCTCGCTCTCCACGCACCGGGTCATGATCACATCGAATTTCACCGGGGAGGAGCTCGTTCTGTTCGGGGGCATCGAGCAGGACAGCGCCTCGGGGCCGCGCCGCAGCGGCTACGACATCGTTGTCACGGTGACGGGCCCGCGCCAGAACACCGTCACCTTTCGCAAGCAACGCATGCTCGCCATCTGGGTGAACGCGGACTCTCGGGTATTCGAGGATGCGCCGTCCTACCTCGCGGTGCTGTCCAACCGGCCGCTCTCCGCGATTGCAAGCACCGAGACGCTGCGCCGCCTTCAGCTCGGCATTGACAATATCCCCCTGCCGCAACGCGCGAGCGTCAACATCGCAGAATCCGGCAGCGACGAGCCGTTCCGGCTCGCGTTCATCAAGATCAAGACCGACCACGGCCTCTACCGCGAAGTGGCGAACGGCGTGACATTTCTCGCCCCCGAGCTGTTCCGCGCCACCATTCCGCTCCCGGCCGAAGTGCTGGTCGGAACCTACGAAGTGGACGTGCGGCTTCTTGCCGACGGCACACAGCTTGCCCGCACGCCCGCCCCGTTTGAAGTCTACAAATCCGGGTTTGAGCAGGTGATGACCACCGCGGCGCGCGATCACGGCGTGCTCTACGGCCTCGCCACCGCGGCCATGGCGCTCGCCACCGGCTGGTTCGCATCGATTATATTCCGGCGGGATTGAGGGCTCGACCATACACCGCATCTCGTCTTCGTAGGGGCGAGGCATGCCGCGCCCTCTTTTCAGCATGCGGCGGCGGATGGACGGGCGACCCAATGGGTCGCCCCTACGAAGGGCCTCTTTCGGTTCGTAGTGGCGAGGCATGCCTCGCCCCTACAACAGCAAACGTTGATGGGCGCTTCAAGCCGAAATGATTATCTCAGCTCCATGCGGCCGCAGGACATCATGACGGGAACGCGTAGCGGCGTGTGCTGCACGCTGGGCGACTTCCACATCGATCCAACGCATCCAGTCGAGCGCGCCCTCATCACACATGCCCATGGTGATCACGCCCGCCCCGGTCACGGTGCCGTGCTGGCCACGCAGGAAACACTCGACCTCATGCGGCTGCGCTATGGCGACGACTTCGCCGGGCGCACGCAAGCCATTCGCTATGGCGAGAGGATCGCCATCGGCGGCGTCAGCGTCAGTTTTCATCCTGCCGGCCACGTGCTCGGCTCGGCGCAGATCGCGATTGCGGCGAACGGCGCGCGCATCGTCGCTTCAGGCGACTACAAGCTCCTCGGCGACCCCACGTGCGTGGCTTTCGAGTGCCTGCCCTGCGACCTCTTCATCACGGAAGCGACGTTCGGACTGCCGGTATTCCGTCATGGCGATCCCGATGCGGAGGTCGCCAAGCTTCTGCGTTCCGTCGCGCTCTTTCCCGAGCGCGCGCATCTCGTCGGCGCTTATACGCTCGGCAAGGCGCAGCGCCTCATCGCGCTCGTGCGTCAAGCAGGCTACGACGAGCCGATCTATCTGCATGGGGCGCTGGAGAAGATCACCGGCTACTATCAGAGCCGCGGCATCGCGCTCGGCCGGCTGGAGCTGGTGCGCGACGCCGAAAAGTCGGCGCTCGCTGGCGCCATTACGCTCTGCCCGCCCTCGGCGCTGAATGAGGTGTGGTCGCGCCGCTTCCCGGATCCGGTGCGATGCCTGGCCTCAGGCTGGATGCGGGTGCGCGCCCGCGCGCGCCAGCATCTCGTGCAATTAGCGCTGGTCATTTCGGATCATGCCGATTGGGAAGGCCTTACCGGCACCATTGCAGCGACCGGCGCTGACGAGATCTGGGTCACCCATGGTCAGGAGGACGCGCTGGTGCACTGGAGCATCACGCGAGGGTTGCGCGCGCGGCCGCTCGATATCGTGGGCTACGGGGACGAACAAGACGGAGAGGACGCCGCGCCGGAGGGCGACGGAACCGCCACGGGATGAAGCGCTTCGCCGCATTGCTCGACCGGCTCTCCTATGACCCGAGCCGCAATAACAAGCTCCGGCTGATGACGGACTATTTCGCGACCACGCAAGATCCGGAGCGCGGCTGGGCACTTGCCGCGCTCACCGGCGCCCTCTCATTTGCGCACGCCAAGCCTGGCGTGATCCGCGCGCTCATTTCGGAGCGCACCGACCCGGTGCTGTTTGCGCTCTCGCACGATTATGTCGGCGATCTCTCGGAGACCGTCGCCCTGATGTGGCCGACGCGCGAGGGCGCTGGCCCAGACCACCACGAGCTCAAGCTCAGCGAAATCATCGCGGCGCTCTCCTCGCTCGGCAAGCCGGAGCTGCCGGCAGCGCTCGCGCGCTGGCTTGATCTGCTCGACGAGACCGGCCGCTGGGCGCTGCTCAAGCTCGTAACCGCGGAGCTGCGCATCGGCGTCTCGGCGCGGCTCGCAAAGACCGCGGTCGCCGCGCTCGGGGCCAAAGACCCGCAGGAGATCGAGCTCATGTGGAGCAGCCTGCTGCCGCCCTATGTCGATCTGTTCGCCTGGCTGGAAGGGCGCGCCGACAAGCCGGCCAGCAGGGATCCGGCACCGTTCCGCCCAGCCATGCTCGCGCAAGCGATCGAGGAGAGCGAGCTTGCCGCGCTTGATCCGAAGGATTTCGTCGGGGAATGGAAATGGGACGGCATCCGGGTGCAGGCCGTTGCCGGACGAGATGCACGAGGCGACCTGGTTGCGCGGCTTTACTCCCGCACCGGCGACGACATTTCCCGAAGCTTCCCTGATCTCCTATCTGCGCTCCGGATGCCCGGCGTGATCGATGGCGAGCTCCTCATCATGCGCGAGCGAAGGGTGCAGAGCTTCAACGTGCTGCAGCAGAGGCTCAATCGCAAGTCGGTCGACTCCGGGCTGCTGGCGCAATATCCCGCGCATCTGCGCGCCTATGATCTCCTGGTGGACGGGGAGGAGGACCTGCGCCCCCTTCCCTTTGCAGCACGTCGCAAGCGGCTGGAAGACTTTATCGCGCGGCTCGATGAGCCGCGCATCGATCTCTCCTCGCTCGTGCCATTCACGACGTGGGACGAGCTTGCCGCCGCGCGTGCCGATCCGGCGACCGCGGGCGCAGCCGACGATGCCCACGCGGTCGAAGGCATCATGCTCAAGCGTCGCGACGCGCCTTATGTGCCGGGCCGCCCGAAGGGTCTGTGGTGGAAATGGAAACGCGACCCCTTCGTCGTGGACGCGGTGCTGATGTATGCGCAGCGCGGCAACGGCAAACGCTCGTCCTATTATTCCGACTACACCTTCGGGGTGTGGACCAGGGGCGAGCACGGTGACGTGCTGGTGCCGGTGGGCAAGGCCTATTTCGGGTTCACCGATGAGGAATTGCTGCAGATCGACCGGTTCGTTCGCCGCAATACGATCGAGCGCTTCGGCCCGGTGCGTGAAGTTGTGCATGCGCCCGACAAGGGTCTGGTGCTCGAAGTGGCATTCGAAGGGCTGCAGCGCTCGAATCGGCACAGATCCGGTATCGCCATGCGCTTTCCCCGCATCAGCCGGCTGCGCTGGGACAAGCCGCCGGGAGAGGCCGACCGGCTGGAAACGCTCGAAGGCATGCTGCGGAAAATCGAGACCAGGGGCGGCAACGGAGCAGCCAAGCGCGCGTCGTGATAGCGTGATAGGGGGGATGCGAGCATGCCTTACGAGCGGCCCAGCGTCGAGAGTACCGCGCGTCCCATGGGCGGCCGCCCCCTGGTGAACCGGTTTTTCGGCGGGCGGCCGGTCTCCGTCATCTTTCGGCTCGTGCTCCTTTCGATCCTTATTGGCGTCATCCTGGAGGTGATGGGGCTTGATCCCTTGAACATCATCGACAGCCTGCGCCGGCTGCTCCTACGCGTGTGGGACATGGGCTTCGACGCGGTACGCTGGCTGTGGCGCTACCTTGTCCTCGGCGCCAGCATCGTCGTGCCAGTCTGGCTCATCGTTCGCTTTGCGCGCATGGCGAAAGGACGGTGAGGCCACACAGAACCTTCGTAGGGGCGACGCACTGCGTCGCCCCGGCTTACGCAGCGCATGCAAAAACGGGCGAGGCAATGCCTCGCCCCTACAAATCAGAATCAACGACGCGATTGTAAGGGCGGGTTTAAACCCGCCCCTACAGCGGCCACGGCTCGGCAG
>DATBYX010000497.1:0-3347 GCA_036513475.1 Xanthobacteraceae bacterium
TGTCGATCCATTCATCGCGCCGGGCGTCCAGAAAAAAGATTTGACCCAGGCAGGTAGTTATACTTCGCCGCGAGCGGCCAAGCTGCCGCCGCACCGCTGAGAAAGCTAAATGAACTCACGTCGCCGCATTTCCGCACCCAAGCTCAGCGGCCAGCATTGTATCGGCTCAAACGAGTAACTTTGATAGGGCTCAACTTGGCATCAAAACCGGCGCAGGCGTCGGGCTCGATCACCAATGTGTCGAACCGCGATCCGAACTGGCAGATGGGTTATATCGGTAGCCGCACCCGGTGGAACATAACCTCGCAGTTCTACATGGGCGTGGACGTCATCTACACCAAGCTCTACAGGGACGTTTATCGAGAAAGCCGGCAAAATGGCTCAGCGGCAGTTCGAGCCAGGGGAAGGAGAGCAGCTTGAGGGCGGAGCGTCTGATCGAGGTCTAGAGCTTGCCGCGGCATGTCCGCTGATTGAGGTGAACCGGCCGTCAATGTTGAGCGCGGTAAAGGCAGGAAGTGACCCATAGCGGTCCTCAGACGCAAATAGCGAGCGGCGCCATTTGGCCGCAGCGCTGGGTGACTCGGCGGGCGTGGACTGTGTTTACGGCGCACCATAGAGCTGCGCGTGAGCGGCTTGATCGAACTGACCAACAGGCACCTCGAACATCACACGACCGCGAAGGCCGATGATACGGTCAGCGTAGGAGCGGGCGAAGTGCGGCTGGTGCAGGCTGCAGATGATCGCAACGCCCTCCGAGCGCGCGATCTGGCGAAGCAGCGCCATGACGCTATCCGCTGAATTCGGGTCGAGACTTGCGACCGGCTCATCGGCGATGATGACCCGCGGCTGCTGTGCGAGAGCGCGCGCGATCGCCACCCGTTGCTGCTGTCCGCCTGAGAGCGTATCCGACCGTTGCATCGCGTGCCCGAGCAGACCGACGCGGTCGAGACACTCGAGCGCAAGTAGGCGGTCCGACGACCCGAACCTGCGCAGGCATCCGCGCCACATGGGTACATATCCGAGCCGCCCGGCGAGCACATTATCGAGGGCAGTGAGCCGACTCACCAGATTGAATTGCTGAAATACGAATGCGATTCGCCGCCGGTCCCTTCCGGTTGACTGGGCGATGTCGTCGGCGTCGAGCCGCACAGTACCGCGGTCCGGCCTTAGTAGTCCAGCGATGCAGCGAAAGAGAGTGGTTTTGCCGGCGCCGCTCGGCCCGAGCACGGCCACGAATTCGTGCTCGAGCAAGGAGAGGTTGATATCCGCTATAGCAACATGACCTTTGAACGTCTTCGTCAGCTCTCCGACGACCAGCCGGGGGGTCGCAGATTCAGACGGGCTCGCCGGCGCGGCGCGAAGCCTGGCCGACATGGCTAGGCCAGCCTGCGGCGCAGCCAGCCGGAAAACTGGTCCAGCACCGTAACAACTACAAGGATCACAGCGATGATCGTGAATAAGCGCGGGAAGTCGAGGAGATCCATGCTGTTCTTCAGTTCCTGACCAATGCCGCCAGCGCCGACAACGCCGAGCACGGTGGACGCGCGCACATTGAATTCCCACCAGAACAGTGTAGTCGAGAGCAGTACTGGCAATACGTCTGGCAGCAGCGCGTACGCGATGGTGGTAAGCCGACTGGCCCCTGTCGTGCGCACCGCGTCGAAGGGCCCCAGATTGGCATTCTCGATATGGTCGGCGAAGAATTTCGCGGCACTCCCCCAGGTATGCAGCGCGATGCCGAGGACGCCGGCGAAGGGCCCGAGCCCCACCGCCGCGACGAACAAGAGCGCGAATATGAAAGAATCAATGCCGCGTAGCCCGTTGAGGAACCATCGCGCAGGATAGTACAGGCTTGGCACCGGCGTGATGTTGCGGCTAGCGAGCACGGACATCGGAATTGCCAGCACGGTCGCGAGCGTCGTGCCGATTGCGGCCATTGCCACGGTTTCTGCAGTGCGCTGGAGGAAGAGCGGCATCTCCTCGATTGCGGGCGGCCAGGCTTGCGCGATCCAACGCCAGATCTTAGGCAGTCCGGTCGCGAGTCTGCCCGGATCAATCTGAGCAAGATGGCCAGCGACGAGCTAGAAGGCGACGGTGGCCACCGCCACCAGCCAGAAGCGCACTCGTCGGACCGTCACGCCACGCTCTGCCGCCTCGAGATCAGCGAGGGCCTGTTGCGCGGGGGTCATGGGGCGATAAACCGGAGTAATCGTGGGGGGCGTTTTGGCTCGCATCACCTGCTTATGTTTTCTTCTTAATCTTGCCGACCACAATGCCGGCATTCTCGATCATCGCGTAGGATGTGTGAGTGGCGGCGACGAAGCCGGTATAGCGGGATGGCAGCAGCGTCTTAGCTTGCTCGACGGTAATCGCGGTCAGGATTTTTTGTACCTTCGCCATCAGATCCCCAGGCGCATCGGCCGGCAGCGCGATGGCGTCATTCGGCAATGGATCCGAAGTCCAAACGATCTTATTTGATTCCGGCTTCACACGGCCGGCGGCGATCATCGCATTGCGGTTGCGGTCGAAGTCCGTCGCGGGCCCCTCGACCTGGGGGAGATCCCGGTTCGCGCCGCTGCTGTCTGTCGCCGACGAGTGATCGAATAGGTGCGAGCCGATCTCGAAACTCGAAACCGTCCATTTTAGGTCAGACCTATGACGCGCTTCATGTTTTCTTCTTCGCCTCATCGGCGACCCTCTGCCACGCCAGGATTTCCTCGCGCAGCGGGTGGTTCTCGAGCACGACCGCGTTGCCCATGTTCTTTGCGTTGTCGCCGTTGCGCGGCGGCTCTAGCGCCGGCGCAGGCTCGCCCAGGCCGTGGCCCTCGTCGCCCCACTTTCGCGGCAGCATCTTCGAAAGCGTCTTGTAGCGGATGTTGATCCGCGCCATCGCGTAGGCGAGACCTTCCTTTGTGAAGGCCTTGCTCACCCTCTTGGTCCCGTCTTCGTCCTCGGTTGTCGTCTCGGTGACGATCTCTTTCTTGTCGTCGATGATCTCGATCGTCTCCTCGAGCAGGCCATCGGCGCGCAGTTGGACGGCGATGTCGTATTGGCGCTTGAACTCGGGGCGATCGGTGCACCAGCGGTCGATCGTGCTGCGCGAGGGCATGCCCGGCTCGCTGGCGATCTTGTTCAGCGTCTCGCCGGCCGCGATGCGCTCGCACACCAGGTTTCCGACCGCGGGGCTGAAGATGTGGCGGGAGTCCGGCGCCGGCGTGTCGGCCAGGACCTCGATCCAGTCGGCCCTTGTCTCGCTCACGGGCTTTGCGTCGTCCTCACCGAGGAGGCCGTGTGCCAGCTCCGCCGCTTCTGCTACGGGCGTGGTGTCGTGTTTCTTGCGGCTCATG
>DATBYX010000498.1:0-8859 GCA_036513475.1 Xanthobacteraceae bacterium
ACATAGCCGTAGCGGGCGTATTGGAGCGCCATGCGCGTATTCTGCTCGGCGAGCAGGAAGGAAACGCGCTCCTTGGTATTGAGATCGCCGACAATCGCAAAGATCTCTTCCACCAGCTGCGGCGCAAGTCCCATGGACGGCTCGTCGAGGAGGATCATCTTTGGCCGCGACATCAGGGCGCGTCCGATGGCGCACATCTGCTGCTCGCCGCCCGAGATGTAGCCGGAGGTCGAGCCGCGGCGCTCCTGGAGCCGGGGAAAATAGGAATAGACGAGATCGAGGTCGCGCCTGATCGCCGCATGGCCGTCGCGACGGGTAAAGGCGCCGGTGAGTAGGTTCTCCTCGACCGAGAGATGGGCAAAGCAGTGGCGCCCCTCCATCACCTGGATGCAGCCTCGCCGCACCAGCTCGCTCGGGCTGAGCGCATGTACTTGTGCCCCGTCGAAAATGATGGACCCCTTGGTCACTTCCCCGCGCTCGGCCGAGAGGAGGTTGGAGATCGCTTTGAGCGTGGTGGATTTGCCGGCACCATTGGCGCCGAGAAGAGCCACGATCTCGCCCGCGCTCACTTGCAGCGAGACGCCCTTGAGGACGAGGATGACGTGGTCGTAGACGACCTCGATGTTGTTGAGCGAAAGGATAGGGGCGGCCTCGGTCACCGCAGCTGTGTTGCTGGTGGCAGCGAGGCGCGACGGAGGCGGGATCACCGCCTCCTTGCTGGTGGGCGCCGCCGTGTTCGGCAGAGCCATCAGTTCATCATCAGGCAGCCGACACTGATCTTCTTCTCCGCTGCGTATCTGGCAGCAGCCTCCTTGACCATGGGCAGGAGCACCTTGTCGTCACCAGTGTACCAGTCGGAGCTGATCTTCCAGTTCTTGCCGTCCCAGGTCTGCATGCGCGCAGTGCGCGCCCCTTCGTGGTCTTCACAAGAGACTTTGATAGGCTTTACCTCGCTGTCGAACCCGAGTTGTTTGAGACGGTCCGCGCTGAGATCGAGATTCTCGAGCCCCCAGCGCACTTGCTCGCCGGTGAGCGGCTTCTTGCCGAACCTCTCCTGCGCGGTGCGAATCGCTTCGATGCCGAGCATTGCGTTGATCAGCCCGCGAACATAGAGGATCTCTCCGGTATCCTCCCATTTCGCCGAGCCCTGGCCCTTGTCGTAGACGTATTTCTTCAGGTCCTCGTGCAACTTGAACTGACCTGCGGTGTGCTGAAGCGTGATCGCGTGATAACCCTTGGCGCCGTCCTCGGCCGGGCGTACGTCAGGTTCGGCACCCGACCACCACACTCCGTACATCTTGTCGCGCGGATAGTTGACGGCGACCGCCTCCTTGATCGCAGTCGAGTTCATGACGCCCCAGCCCCATAGCAGCACGTAGTCCGGACGGTTCTGCCGAATCTGCAGCCAGGTTGCCTTCTGCTCGACCCCGGGATGCGTCACCGGGTAGAGCAGCAATTCGAACCCGTGCATCTGCGCGCGCTTCTGCAACAGGGCGATGGGCTCCTTCCCGTAGGGAGAGTCGTGGTAGACCAGCGCGATCTTCTTGCCCTTGAGCTTGTCCAGCCCGCCCTCGCGCTGGCCGATGTGCTGCACGAGAATGTCCGCAGCCGTCCAGTAGGAGCCGAGCAGCGGGAAGTTCCACTGGAACACGGAGCCGTCGCGGGACTCCGAGCGCCCATATCCCATGGAGATGATGGGGATCTTGTCGATCGGCGCCTTCTCCGTGAGCGCAAAAGTGATGCCGGTCGAGAGCGGGATCACGTAGGAAGCTCCGGTCGCCCCCTTGCCTTTCAGCCGCTCATAGCACTCGACTCCCCGGTCCGTGGCGTAGCCGGTATCGCATTCCTCGAACGTGATCTTGACCCCGTTGATACCGCCGTCGCGTTCATTGATGAGCTTGTAGTAATCCGCGATCCCATTGGCGAACGGCGCGCCATTGGGGGCATAGGGGCCGGTGCGGTAAACTAGATGCGGAATGAACTGCTCGTTCTGCGCCCATGCCGGAGCGCCATACGCCGCGGCAGCGAGCAGCGCCGCCGGCGCAATTGCGAGGAGTCGCCTTGCTTTCATCGCCTTTCCTCCTTGGGTGGGCAGTTGGCAGCCCAGTTGTTAGCGAGCGGTCCAACCGCGTCTTGAGACGATAATGCCCGTGATTTGTCGGCGCCTCAATACGGGAATGGCCATAGCCGGAGCTTCTCCTTGGCGATGGCCCACAGCCGGGCGAGCCCGCGCGGCTCGACAATCAGGAAGAATATGATGGTGGCGCCGAACAGCATGAACTCGATATTCGAGATGGCTGCGGTCGAGAGCGGAACGCCAAGCCGGGACGGCAGCTGATTGAGAAAGATCGGGACGAGCACGATGAACGCAGCGCCGAGAAACGATCCGAGAATGGTGCCAAGTCCGCCGATGATGATCATGAACAGCACCTGGAACGAGCGGTTGACATCGAAGGCGAGCGGCTCCCACGAGCCGAGCCGCAGGAATCCCCACAGCGCGCCCGCCACGCCGATGTAGAACGAGGAGACCGCGAAGGCTGAAAGCTTCGCATGCAGCGGCCTGATGCCGATGATCTCGGCCGCGATATCCATGTCGCGTATCGCCATCCACATGCGTCCGATGCGGCCGCGCACCAGATTCTTGGCGGCGAGCGCAAGCACGACGGTGAACGCGAGGACGAAAATGTAGGTTTTGCCGGGACTGTCGATGGGAAAGCCGAAGAGCTCGATCCGGCCGACCGCAACCGAGCCCGAGGGCGCGTAATTGGTGAACCATTTCACGCGCGCGAAAGCCCATTCCAGGAAGAACTGCGCCGCCAGGGTGGCGACGGCGAGATAAAAGCCCTTGATCCGCAGCGAAGGCAGTCCGAACAGAAGCCCGACCAGCATCGCCATGAGGCCGGCGAAGAGGAACACCAGAACGATGTTGGTCTGTGGCAAGCGCAGCGCGAGATTGTAGGCGGCATAGGCGCCCACCGCCATGAAACCGCCGGACCCAAGCGAGAGCTGGCCGCAGTAGCCGGTGAGGATGTTGAGCCCGATTGCGGCAATGGACAGGATCAATACCGGGATCAGCAATTCGGTGTAGAGATACTGGCCGGCAAACAACGGCACGCCGAGGAAGGCGAATGCGATCAAAGCGATGACGAACCATCGGTCCTGGGCAATGGGGAAAATGGCCTCGTCGGACTGGTACGAGGTCTTGAACTGGCCGACTTCGCGATAGAGCACGGAATCAGACTCGTTCGATGATGCGCTCGCCGAACAGACCCTGCGGGCGAACGAGCAGGAACAGAAGCGCCAAGACGTAAGCGAACCAGTTCTCGATCCCGCCGCCGGCAAGGTCGAAGGTGCGGATGAGGACCGGCGCAAGCAGGACCTCGGCGAGCTTCTCGCCGGCGCCGATAATGAGCCCGCCAACGATCGCTCCCGGAATCGAGGTAAAGCCTCCAAGGATGAGCACCGGCAGTGCCTTGAGCGCGACCAGGGAAAGCGAGAACTGCACGCCGAGCTTGGTGCCCCACATCATTCCGGCGACCAATGCGACCAGCCCCGCCACCGCCCAGACCATGAACCAGATCTGACCGAGCGGAATACCGACGGACTGTGCCGCCTGGTGGTCGTCGGCGACCGCGCGCAGCGCGCGGCCCATACGCGTGAACTGAAAGAACAGGGCAAGCACCAGCACCAGGACGGCGCAGATGATCGCGGCAATGAGCTCCGCCGGGTCGACCAGAATCCCGCCGGGGAACACCGTTTCAAAGAGAAAGATGGGATTGGTCGGCAGCCCCAGATCAATCTTGTAGATGTCGCTGCCCCACAGCGCCTGACCGAACCCCTCGAGAAAATACGCGATCCCAAGGGTGGCCATGAACAGGATGATGCCTTCTTGATTGATGAGATGCCGCAGCACCAGGAGCTCGATCGCATAGGCGAGCGCAATCATGATCGCGATCGACAGCGCGAGCGCGAGCAGAAGCGGCATGAACTCGGAAAGGCGCGCGAGCGACAGCGCGGCAAACAGCACCATCGCGCCTTGCGCGAAATTGAACACTCCGGAAGCCTTGAAGATCAGCACGAAGCCGAGCGCAACGAGGGCGTAGAGCACACCGGTCAGGAGCCCGCCGATCAATGTCTCAATCACCGGGCCCAGCATGGCCGTCAGTGGCTCACGCCCAAATAGGCATCGATCACCCGCGCATCGGCCTGGACCTCGGCCGGCGCGCCATCGGCGATCTTGATCCCATGGTCGAGCACAAGCACGCGGTCGGAGAGATCCATCACCACGCCCATGTCATGCTCGATCAGAGCGATCGTGGTCCCGAAATGATTGTTGAGGTCGAGGATGTAGCGAGACATGTCCTCTTTCTCCTCGAGGTTCATGCCGGCCATGGGCTCATCGAGGAGAAGAAGGTCGGGCTCCATCGCCAACGCTCGGCCAAGCTCGACGCGCTTCTGCAATCCGTAGGGGAGCTTGCCGACCGGAGTCTTGCGGATGTGCTGGATCTTGAGGAAGTCGATGATCTCCTCCACCCTGCGGCGATGCTCCACCTCTTCCGCAAGCGCCGGCCCGAGCCAGAGCATCTGGCAGAAAAAGCCGCGGCGCATCTTGAGCGCGCGTCCCGCCATGATGTTGTCGAGCGCGGTCATCCCCTTGAACAACGCGACGTTCTGAAACGTGCGGGCGATCCCGCCGCGGGCCGCTTCGTAGGGACGCATGCGCGAGCGTGTCTTGCCCTTGAACGTGATCTTGCCGCGCTGGGGATGATAGAAGCCGTTGATGACGTTCAGCATGGAGGTCTTGCCGGCGCCGTTCGGGCCGATGATGGCGCGGATCTCGCCTTTGCGGATGTCAAACGAGACGCCGGTGACCGCTTTGACCCCGCCGAAAGAGAGTGAGACATCATCGACCGAGAGCAGCAGCTCGTCAGCCGCGATGTCCTGCCCGGTGGGGGCTCTCATGCCTTCCCCCGCGGTACGTCATTGCCGGGCTTGACCCGGCAATCCATCCGCTTCGCCAAGACTCGCTTTGCGAAGCGTTTCGTTACCAAGAAGATGGATGCGCGGGTCAAGCCCGCGCATGACGGGGGCCCATCGGTCATGCGGCTTGCTCCAGAACGCGCGGCACGGGCGTGGTGCTCACGTCGCGGATTTTCAGGCGTGCAGAAAGGACGCCCTTGCGTCCGTCCTCGAACGTCACCTCGGTCGCAATGTCCGCCTCGCTTGCACCGGAATAGAGCGCGGTGATCAGAGGAGCGTAGCGTTCGGCAATGAAGCTCCGGCGCACTTTCTGGGTGCGGGTGACCTCGCCGTCGTCGGCGTCGAGCTCCTTGTGCAGAACCAGGAACCGGCGGATCTGCGCGCCAACCATGGCCTTCTCGTGCAGGAGCGACCGATTCACCTCCTCCACGTGCTGCGCCATCATGTCATAGACCAGAGGATGACCTGCGAGCTCCTGATAGGAGCCGTAGACGATGTTGTTGCGTTCCGCCCAGTTTCCCACCGCCGTAAGGTCGATGTTGAGCATGGCGCAGACGAAATCGCGCTTGTCGCCGAAGACCACCACTTCGCGGATGTTGGGATAGAACTTGAGCTTGTTCTCGAGATATTTCGGCGCGAACAGCGTCCCGTCATTGAGCCTTCCTACGTCCTTGGCGCGGTCGATGATCTTGAGATGGCCGGTATCGGGATCGATCAATCCGGCGTCCCCGGTGCGCACCCAGCCGTCCGGACTCTTCGTCTCCGCCGTCTTCTGCGGATCCTTGTAGTAGCCGACGAACACGCCGGGCGACTTGAACAGCACTTCGCCGTTCTCCGCGATCTTGATGTCCACGTCGATGTTCGGCTTGCCCACGGTGTCGGCATAGATCTCGCCGTCGGGTTGCGCGGTGATGTAGACCGATGCTTCGGTCTGGCCGTAGAGCTGCTTGAGATTGACTCCCAGCGCTCGCCAGAAGCGGAAAATTTCCGGGCCGATCGCCTCCCCGGCGGTATAGGCGAGACGCACGCATGATATCCCGAGCCGGTTTTTCAGGGGGCCGTACACCAGGAGATCCCCGAGCCGATACAGCAGGCGCGCATGCAGCGGCACTTTTTCTTTGTTGAGGATTTTCTCGCCCCAGCGCCGCGCGAGCCCGATGAAATAATTGAACATCGTGCGTTTGAGCCAGCCGGCGTCCTCCATGCGCACCATGGTCAGCGTAAGCAGGTTTTCATAGATGCGTGGCGGCGCAAAGCCGTAGGTCGCCCCAATCTCGCGCCGATCCTCGCCGACCGTTTCCGGACTCTCCGGGCAGTTGACGCAGAACCCCGCCGCGAAGGCCTGAGCGTAGGAAAAGACGTGATCGCCGACCCACGCGAGCGGGAGGTAGGCAATGACCTCCTCGTCGGCGCCGAGATTGTCGAACCTATTGCCGTTGATGGCGGAGACGACCAGATTGTCAAACGTCAGCATCACGCCTTTGGGCCGGCCGGTGGTGCCCGAAGTGTAGAGCATCACGGCAAGATCGCTGCCTCCACCCGCCGCAACGCAGTCGTCCCACCATTTGCCGGCCTGCGGGTCGCTAGCAAGCCGCGCGCGCCCGAGCTTCTGCACCTCGTCGATCCACTTGAGGCGGTTGTGGTCGTAGGCCCGTAGTCCCCGTGGCTCGTCGTAGATCAGGTGGGAAAGGCGTGGCAGCCGGTCGGAGATCAGGAGGAGCTTGTCCACCTGCTCCTGGTCCTCGACGATCGCAATGGTCACTTCCGCGTGGTCGAGAATGTAGGCCATCTCCTCGGCGACGGAATCCGCATAGATCGGCACCGGTACCGCGCCGAGCGCCTGTGTGGCGCACATCGCCCAGTAGAGCCGCGGCCGGTTGGTGCCGATGATCGCGACCTTGTCGTCCCGTTTGAGCCCGAGTGCTGCCAGGCCGAGAGACAGTGCTCGCACCTCTTCCAGGACCTGGCTCCAGGTCCAGGCCTGCCAGATGCCGAGGTCCTTGTGCCGGTAGGCCGGTCGGTCCGCGAAGAGCCGGGCGTTGCGGATCAGGAGCTTGGGAAACGTGTTCTCGGTCGCAGCGGCGGCGGTCATTGCCACGGCATCCCTCCCACTTCGGCGCCTAGATGGTGATTGTCTGCTTGGGCGGCAGATCGTTTCCCGCCATAAGAAAATGCGCTCGTGGCCGGGTCAAGCCGGCATTTGGTCTAAGCTTAAGTATTTTGCGCTCAGTCGCCCTGCTGACGATGGGCAGGCTCCCAGAACAGCTCCTTCCAATCGGCGACCTGCGCCTTCATGCTTCCGATGCGGTGCAGAAAGGCGGCGAAATACGCAATCCGATGCGGCTGCGAGGTGAACTCGAAACCGGGATCGTTGAGCTGGGCCAAAAGATCATCCACGCTGTCCGGCGCCCTCTGCGCGTCCCGCCACAAGACAGCGGCTGCACGCTTGTCCGCATTGGCGACCTTGATTGATTCTTCCAGCGCATTGCCGACGGCCTGGAACAGGGTCGGATTCTTTTCTTTCGTCTGCCTGGAGGCGAGCAGCGTGATCTGGGTCAGCGGGCCGCCGAACACCTTGCGGCTGTCGGTGATGACGTGGGCGCCGGGAATCTTCAGCCCGCGGTCGGTGAAGGGCTGCACGCCGATATGCGCGGTGACGGAGGCCTTGCCGTATCCGGCCGACAACGCGGCGACGGCGTCGGGATGGCCGAGCGCGACGGTCAAATGGTCGAGCCGATGGGGATCGTTCCACAGCTGCTCCGCGGCCATCTGCAGCATCATGGCGTTAAAGGAAAGCCGCACGGTCGGCACCGCGATACGGTCCTTGTCGGTGAAATCGGCGATCGTTTTGACGTTGGGATTGATGCTGTAAAGCGTCATCGCTCCGTTCGACACTGTCCCGACCGCTTTGACCTCGTTGGCCGTGCCGCGGGTCTTTTCCCAGATGGTGAGGAGAGAAGGCAGCGCGACGGTGCCGTAGTCGGCGGCGCCCGACAGGATGGCGTCGAGAACGGGGCCGGGCCCGCTCAAGGCCGTCGCGGTCGCCTCGATTTGTCCGAGCCCGAGCTTGCTCGCCTCTTTCTGCAGGATACCGCCGCTCACGATGAGATCGACCGGGAGATAAAGCAGCCCGCGCTGCTGAACGAAGGCGACCTTGAAGGGCGCCTGTGCAGCAACGATCGCCGGCGTGGCAAGAAGGCTTGCGCCGCCGGTGATTGCGCTCAAGGCCTGCCGCCGGCTTAAAACCCGAATATTTCTCTTGCGTGCCACCGTTTCGCTCCGAGCGAGTTCAACGTGATGTGAAAATGCCCTACAATCGAGCGCAAGAACAGTGATGAGCGCGAGCGGGAGATGAAGATCAGACCCGGCGGCGGCGCGTTGGGCGCCCGAATCGAAGATATCGATCTGGCTCGTCCCATCTCCGAGGATCACTTCAGGGGCATTCTGCGGGCGCTCGGCGCCCATGGCGTTCTGTGCTTCCCCGGGCAGCAGATCGACACGCAGCATCTCGCAGTTTTCGGGCGCATGTTCGGCGAGCTCGAGATCAACGTCGCCAATGCGTTCCACGAGCCGGGCTTTCCCGAAGTCATGGTGCTCTCCAACATGACGGCCCTCGGCAAGCCGATCGGGCTCGCCGATGCCGGGCAGGGGTGGCACACCGACATGTCCTACAGCACCGAGATTGCGCTCGCGAATGTGCTCTACGCGCTCAAGGTCCCCATGCGCGAAGGCCGGTCCCTGGGCGAGACCCAGTTCCGCAACATGCACGCGGCCTACGCCGACCTTCCCTCCCCCATCAAGTCGCGGCTGCAAGGGCGCACGGCAACGCACGACTTCGCCAAGTTCTGGGACATGATGCGCGCACGGCCCGGCTCCAAG
>DATBYX010000499.1:0-2945 GCA_036513475.1 Xanthobacteraceae bacterium
CGCGACACCCTGCGCGAACTCGAGCGGCTGCTCGCAATCCTTCCCACCGCCGAGATCGCCGGCAAGGCATGGGCGGACTTCGGCGAGGTGATCGTGTGCGAAGGACTCGACGAGATGGTGCGCGAGGCCGACCGCATCGCCTCCGAGCACGTGCAGGTGATGACGCGCGATCCCGATTATTTTCTCGCCCATATGCGCAACTACGGCTCGCTCTTTCTCGGCGCGCGCACGAACGTCGCCTATGGCGACAAGGTGATCGGGACCAACCACACCTTGCCGACCAAAAAAGCGGCGCGCTACACCGGCGGCCTCTGGGTCGGCAAATTCCTCAAGACGTGCACCTACCAGAAGGTGCTCACCGACGAGGCTTCCGCGCTGATCGGCGAATATTGCTCCCGGTTGTGCGTGCTCGAAGGTTTCCTCGCTCACGCCGAGCAGGCCAATATGCGCGTGCGGCGTTACGGCGGCCGCAACGTCGCCTATGCCCAGGCGGCTGAGTGATGATGCACATACGGTGCGGCATACTCGGTCGCTCCCTCTCCCCGCTCTTGGGGCGGGAAGAGGGAGGGGGTGAGGGGCAAACCAGTCGAGTAGGCCTCCGCCCCTCACCCCAACCCTCTCCCCGTAAGAACGGGGAGAGGGAGCAGACCGAACGTGTGGCACTGCTGATCGCACCTCGCCGAAACGCGCTGTAAATATGAGCGGTGCAGGCTCGATCGAGCTAACAAAGACACCGTCGTTCCGGCTCGACGGCAAGCGTGCGCTGGTGACCGGGGGTGGGCGGGGCATCGGACTGGCCGCGGCCTCCGCGCTCGCGCAAGCCGGCGCGCACGTGACGCTCGCGGCGCGCACGACTGCGGAGATCGAAGCGGCGGCGCAGGCCATCCGTAACCGCGGTGAGCGCGCCGAAGCCATGACCCTCGATGTCACTGATATTGCTGCGGCGAACGCAGCGGTTGCTGCAGCGGAGCCGTTCGACATTCTCGTCAACAATGCCGGCATCAATCGCCCCGCCATGCTTGTGGACGTCAAAGTTGAGGACTTCGATGCCATCTTCGCGCTCAACGTGCGCGCAGCCTATTTCATCGCGCAGGCGGTGGCGCGCCGGCTGATCGTCGCCGGCCGCCCCGGCTCCATCATCAACGTCTCATCGCAGATGGGTCATGTCGGCGCCGCGCGCCGCAGCGTCTACTGCGCAAGCAAGCACGCCATGGAGGGATTTACCAAGGCAATGGCGATCGAGCTTGCGCCGCACCGCATCCGCGTGAACAGCCTGGGGCCGACCTTCCTGGAGACGCCGATGACCCGGCCATTCTTCGAGAACAAGGCGTTTCGCGATGAGGTGCTCGCCAAGATCAAGCTCGGGCGGCTTGGTCAGCTCGAGGAGCTGACCGGCGCCATTGTCTTTCTCGCGTCAGACGCGTCCTCGCTGATGACCGGCTCGGCTCTCCTGCTCGACGGCGGCTGGACCGCAGAGTAACGGTGTGGGTTGAGAATTGGGAAGATGCCGCGCAGATCGATTGAGAGGCGCGAATGTTATCCAAAATGGAAACCATCATGACGGCCGCGGAGAATTGGCTTTCGCAGTTCGAAAGGGCTCTCGCGCAACCCGACGACGGTCTGCTCAAGACGCTGCTTTGTGCCGATAGCCACTGGCGCGATGTGCTGGCGCTTACCTGGAACATCAAGACCGTCAGCGGCGGAGACGCCATTGTGAGAGAGCTGAAAGCGCATGTCGGTCGAGTACAGCCGACCAGTTTCAGGATCGATCCCGATCGTACGGCGCCTCGTCGCGTGACGCGGGCGGGCACCAACGCGATTGAGGCGATCTTTACTTTTGAGACTTCTGAGGGGCGCGGTAACGGAGTTCTGCGACTGATCCCCGATGGCAAGGAGGGCAACACGCTCAAAGCGTGGACGCTGCTCACGGCGCTCGACGAAATCAAGGGGCATGAGGAGCGGCTCGGGAGATCGCGACCCCAGGGAAAAGCATACTCGCGCGATTTTCGAGGTCCCAACTGGCTCGACGTCAGGAAAGCCACGTCCGCGTATGCCGACCACGATCCTGCCGTGCTTGTTGTCGGCGGAGGACAGGCCGGGCTTTCGACGGCCGCACGCCTCACTCAATTGGAAGTCGACACGTTGATCGTGGACCGCGAACAGCACATTGGGGACAACTGGCGTAACCGTTACCACGCGCTGGTTCTGCACAATCAAGTGCACGTGAATCACCTTCCGTACATGCACTTTCCGCCCACTTGGCCGGCTTATATCCCCAAAGACAAGCTTGCCGCCTGGCTCGAGGCTTATGTTGGAAACATGGAGCTCAACTATTGGACGGCGACCGAATTCGAGGGGGGTTCCTACAACGAAAAAGAGGGGCGATGGTCTGTTGTGCTCCGCCGCGCGGACGGCACGAAACGGGAGATGCGCCCACGGCATATCGTCATGGCCACAGGAGTGAGTGGGATTCCGAGCCTTCCCGAAATCCCGACGCTATGCGACTTCCGGGGTACGATTCTGCACTCGAGCCAATACGAGGATGGCGATGCCTGGAGGGACAAGAAAGCCCTCGTCATCGGCTCGGGCAACAGCGGCCACGATATTGCGCAGGACTTGCACTCGAGCGGAGCAAAGGTCACCCTTGTTCAACGCAGCTCCACCCTGATCGTCAATGTCGAGCCGAGCGCACAACTGCCCTACGCGCTCTATGACGAGGGACCCTCGCTCGAGGACTGTGATCTCATCGCGACGTCCATCCCGCTTCCACTGGCAAGGAAGAACCATATCCTCCTCACCGAGCAAGCGAAGAATCTGGACAAGGACCTGCTCGATGGGCTCAGGCGGGTAGGCTTCAAGCTCGATTTCGGCGAAGACGGAACGGGCTGGCAGTTCAAGTATCTCACGCGCGGCGGGGGCTATTACTTCAATGTCGGCTGTTCCGA
>DATBYX010000500.1:0-9865 GCA_036513475.1 Xanthobacteraceae bacterium
GGCCGAGCTTGGACTTGGTGCAGCAAAGCACCTGCGGGTGTCATTTTCATTTGGCTGGTCTCCCGTTGCTGATGGCAGGCAGCAAATTGGCTGGGTTGCGCTACCGCGCTATTTCAGTCTCGGGAAAACGGTTGCGATTGTAGGCGAGCGAACAAACACAAGGCGAAAACAAGGCGAGACGGCGCTGTCTCTCCGCAATGCTATTGCCGCTCGCTCTGATGCTCGAGGCGATCCAGTCGTCGTGCCCAAGGGTCGATCCGCGACGAAATTCCGGCGTTGGAAATAAACAACAACTTATCGTCCTTCGAACTCTCCTCCCAAAGGGGCAGTCCTGCTCCGTTGGGATCGCCATTCTTGGCAAAGTTCGTCCAGTAAGCCCGCAGGATATTCGAAGCCTCGCGGTCCCTATAGGTGAACAGGCCACCACGCGGCGCGCCGAGAGTGCCAAAGACGAATTGAAGTTCTCCTCCATGACCTGTGGCAATGCTCGAGCGTTGTTGTTCGGGCAGATAGGAGAAGCGGTACCGGTAAGTCGAATATCCGTTCGCAGTATGGGCGCGCGCGAGGAATCGAGCAGGCTCCGTGAATTCTCTATCGGTATACAGCTTCCTGGCGATTTCCTTTGGATCACCGGACGCTTCCGGATAGAGATCTTGCAGGGTTTCGTTGGAATCGCCCGGAAGCTTTCGCTCCTGCTCGAACTTCGCTTCGAAGGGATCGGTATCATCGTCGTTCGTGCCAATGATAACAGGAACGCGGTTTTCCCGACCGGCTCTAAAGCCGTCTGCAATGGATTGCTTTACCAGTCCGTCGATAACGGGATAAAAGCTCACTGGAGATCGTTCGAGCAGGCTGTTCTCGGCCGCTAATAGTATTTCAGGAGCAGTGGCTCGTAGATCCCGTATGCTGCCGGCGCCGACCAGTCGCGAGAACTCCGTGCCCGCGATCTCAGCTTGGTCGAGCGAGCGCACCGGCTGACGGCCTTTTCCCGATTGGATGATGGCTTTTTGAAAGAGCCCTCTCGACTCGCCGCATAACATGAGCATCGCGACCGACGAGCCGCCGAACAGGGTCACGTTATTGGGATCGCCCTCGAACGCACCGATATTGTCGCGCACCCAACGTAGCGCGGCGATCTGGTCCATCATTCCCCAATTTGCGATTGCCTCATCAGATCCATCTTGTGCCAGCGCGGGATGAGCGAACCAACCGAATGCACCCAACCGATAGTTGAACGTGACGACGATCACTCCTTCCTGTGCAAGTCTCGATCCGTCGTAAAGGGGATCTCCTCCCGCACCGGTTACAAATGATCCTCCATGGATCCAGACCATCACTGGCAGCCGACTATTGACCTCAAACGGCCGGAAAACATTAACGGTGAGGCAATCTTCGCTCACGCGATCCCGCTCGGGCTCTCCGGGAATCGGAGGCTGCAGACATGCCGGACCGTACTGATCCGCGGTCAGTATCTCCGGTCTGACCGGTGGCGGTTGCGGAGCACGCCAGCGCAGGGAGCCAATGGGCGGCGAGGCATAGGGCAGTCCTTTGAAGGACGCTACTCCCGCCTGGACCACGCCGAACGCTTGCCCTTCTTGGGTCGTGACGAAAAGAAATTGTTCGCCCTGCGCCAGCGCGGTGTCGTCGCCGCTCTGTCCCAGAGTGGCCGCAAGTGCGAGCAGCAGGATCGCAAAGCGCATCAGTCGACCCGGTGATAAGCCCTTGACACCCTATCAGGGAGGTGGGGACACCTCGACTGAATTCTTGGCAGATCAAGGATGAAAGCCCGCTATGCCGGCAGAGGCCACAACAGCAACGGCCTGAAGATGAACCGCCCATAGGCCTCGTAATGCCGCTGCGTCTGCAGCGCGAATTTCAAGGGCGTGGCATAGCTTGCCTCGAATTTCAGCGGCGGGGTCGGGGTATATCACGCGCCAACGCCGACCGAATTCAATTCCACCACCGCAGGAAATGTCGAATAAACCGCGCCCCAGTCGCTGAAGATGCAGGGCTTATAGATGCGCCCCAATCGAATTGAGGATATTGGTCGTGGTGTCGATAAATTGCAACGCTTGCTGCGTTTTGCCGAAGGACAAGGGAAAACGCGTACACTGATCCGACAACAGAGCCAGCCGTTTTCGTTCGCTGGCTAGAATGGTGTTCGATTTTTCGACCGCGAATTTGACAATACCCCGCATCGGGTTGTTGTCGCCAAAATCGGTCATCTCCTTTTCAATCGTGATCAAGTATTCGTAGCTCGAAAGCTCGTCTGAGATCTGAAGAAGCTCCCGGATCGTCGATTTGACACAATCTGCGTCGCCGCTGGAGATGTCCGAGCGCTTGGACGTTTGAACCAGATCGCCCATCAAATTCTGAAATAGCGGTTTGATGTCCTCAACTTTCTTCAAATCACTTTCGGCGAGGATGCCGCTGCTGCACACACCCGGCGCGAGCAAAATAATCGCAATCCCCAAACCCCATGACTTCATCCATCCTCGACATTTGCCGGCCCATAGCCGGACGACAAAAATTCTGTCCAGTATCGCCTGGCAAACGGATGCACAACCGAAGGCGGCAAACTGGAGCGCTGACTTGTTGACACCGGTCGCGACCATTTCGGATCAACCCAGAAGATGCCTCATGAGCTTAGTCCGAACCGCTTTGTTTCGCTAGGGTAGCCGGCAGGAGGGGGGTCTAAGGCTAGTGCTGACATCTGGGCCTTCCGCAGCGATATTTATCAACACGCCGGCTTGGTCGGGCATTGGCTTTTGTGTACTATCCTCCAGCGGAAACAGGTGGAAGCTGTGTATTTTTGGCAGATTCGATCGCCGTATGCGCCCCTCCTCTGCTCGACTGTGAGCCGGAGAATAAGACGGTGACCGAGTTGTCGCAACGGGCATTCCGCACCGCCGCGCTGCAGCGAGCCGCATCGCCCGAACAGCTTGACCACCTCGTCTACATCACCAAACCGTTTGATTGGATTCTGACCTTCGTGATTTGTCTGGCTCTGGCGGCCGCGCTCGCATGGGGCGTCGTCGGGCGGATTCCGACGCGTGTGCCCGGTGAGGGAATTCTGGTCAGCGATGGCGGTCGGGTTGTCGACGCGGTGTCCGATGCCGCGGGACAGCTTGCATCCATTGACGTCTCGGTAGGCGATCACGTCCAGCAAGGACAGCCGATCGCGAAAATCGCCCAAACCGACATCCAACAGCGCCACACCAGCGCTATCGAGGTCTTTCGCGAACGCGAGCGCGAACATGCCGACCTGACCTCGAAAGTTGCGAGCGAACTCGCTTCAAAAAGCCAGAATTTCGCGAAGCTCGAGGCGGCATTCGACCAGGTCGTGAAGGCAACTGACCAACGCATCGAATATCTGACGGTCGATGTCAAAAATCTCGAGGACTTGTTGGCCAAAGGATACACCACCCGCCGCAACGTCGAGGATCGTCGGCGCGATCTTGCCGACGCGCAGCAGCGAAAAGAGGACACCCGGAACGAAATCCTGAAGTTGCGATCGCAAAAGACCGATCTTGAGACGCAACGCGAGCACGAAATCCAGCAATCCCAATTTAGCCTCAATGACGCGCGCCGGCAGATGGACGCTCTCGCTGGAATATTGAACCAGAACACCCAGGTCATCAGCCCGATCGAGGGGCGCGTCTTCGAAATCAAGGTCTCCGCAGGATCGGTACTCGCCGTCGGTACGCCGGTCGTTGCAATCGAAAGCGAAGGCACGAAGCTCGAGGCGCTCGTCTATATCCCGTCAGAGCGCGGCAAGAGCGTAAAGCCGGGAATGCAGGTCCGGATCGAGCCCAGCACGGTGAAGCGCGAGGAATTTGGAACCATGGTCGGCACCATCATGACGGTCTCCGATTTCCCCATAACACCCCAGGGCATGGCGGCAGTGCTCCACAACGACAGCCTCGTGACCCGTTTCTCGCACGAGGGAGCACCCTACGCCGCAATGGTCAGTCTGGAACAGGACACTACCACCGTCAGCGGATATCGCTGGGCCGTTGGCAAGGGACCTCCCGTTCGTCTCAGCAGCGGAACGCTGATGAAGGCGGAAGTCACCACACGAAGGCAACGCCCGCTGGACCTGGTGCTGCCTCTCATCAAGCGGTTTACGGGAATTGATGGATAACGCCCCCTTGCCCCAACCAAAACCGGACCAGGTGAAGCCGCATCCGCGGCGCGCACGCGGACGGCTCTGGCGCAAAGCGGTGAAACGGACGCCCACGATCCTGCAGATGGAAGCGGTCGAATGCGGGGCTGCGGCCCTCGCTATGGTGCTTGCTCACCATGGCGCCTGGGTCCCACTGGAGCAGCTCCGCGTCGCATGCGGGGTCTCGCGCGACGGCAGCAAGGCAAGCAACATCGTCAGGGCGGCGCGCCGCTTCGGCCTCGCCGCCAAGGGCTTCCGAAAGGAGCTTTCGACACTTCATGAATTGCCGATGCCTTGCATCATCCACTGGAACTTCAATCATTTTGTGGTGCTGGAAGGCATCGATGGCGACCGCGTCTACATCAACGACCCGGCAATCGGACGGCGGCGGATCGATATGGCCGAACTCGATCTTGCGTTCACCGGTGTTGCGCTCACCATGGAGCGAACCGAGGCGTTCGAGAAACTGGGGAAAAAACCCCAGGGATTGCGGCTGCTGCTGCGCGAATTGCGCGGCTCGAAACAGGCGGTCGGGCTGCTGGTGGTCCTGAGCTTCGCGCTTATCGTGCCCAGTATCGTAGCCGCGGGATTTTCAAAAATCTTCGTCGATGACATCCTGATCCAGCACACCACCAACTGGCTCGTTCCGCTGCTCATCGGCATGGCGGTAACTGCGACGTTCCGCGCAATCCTGACGGCTGCGCGCCAATCGCTGTTGCTGAGGCTGCAAACCAAGCTTGCGGTCGTCATGATCAGTCGCTTTCTCTGGCACGTCATGGCGCTGCCGGTCGAATTCTTCACCCAACGTCACGCCGGCGATATTGCGAACCGGATAGGTGCCAACGAGCAGATTGCCCGCTTGCTCTCAGGCGGCATCGCTGCCAACGCTCTCAACCTGACATCGATTTTCTTCTTTGCCGCCGCGATGGCGATCTACGATTTGCCGCTCGCTGTGATTGGCGTCAGCATGTCGCTCATGAACGTGCTGGCACTGAGATTCATTGGCGAGCGACGACAAGATCTCAGCCGCAGTCTCGCGCTCGAACAGGGCAAGCTCGTCGGCGCCACGGTGAGCGCCGTGCGCAGCATCGAAACCCTCAAGGCAAGCGGACTGGAGGACGAGGCATTCGGCCGATGGGCGGGAATACAGGCCAAGGCCCTGAACGCCGAACAGCAACTTGGAGTGTCCGCGGTCCTTCTTGACATGCTGCCGACGCTGTTCTCCGGACTGACCGTCGCTGCGATACTCGGCATCGGTGGCCTGCGCGTGATCGAGGGCTCCCTCACGCTCGGAAGCCTGGTGGCATTCCAATCCTTGATGGCAAGCTTCTCCGGACCTCTCACAGAACTCGTCAACTATGTCGGAAACTTTCAGACCATCAGGGGTGCGCTCGAGCGCCTTGAGGACGTGTACAATTATCCCCTCGACCGCTCCGGCGGGAACGTCGTTGCGGAAGATCGCTTCCCTCCGAAGCTGACCGGCAGGATTGAGCTCAGCAATATTCAGTTCGGCTACTCGATCCTGGAGCCACCGTTGCTGGCCGATCTCTCCATCACCATCCAGCCCGGCTCCAGGGTCGCGCTTGTCGGCGCCTCCGGCAGCGGGAAATCGACCCTCGCCAAGCTAATTTGCGGGCTATACCAACCCTGGGCAGGCGAAATTCGCATCGACGGATGGACCTTGGCGGAGATTCCTCCCCAGGTCTTTGCAAACTCGGTCGCCTATGTCGATCAAGATATCTTCCTGTTCGAGGGAACAGCGCGTGACAATCTAACGCTGTGGGACTTGACCGTGACCGAAGCCGACCTGTCGCAGGCCTTGAAGGATGCGGCCATTCATGAAGACATCGCGACGCGGGCAGGAAATTACGACTGTTACGTCAACGAAGGCGGCACGAATTTCAGCGGCGGTCAACGCCAGCGCATCGAAATCGCGCGGGCGCTCGTTTCCAATCCGTCGGTCATCGTCCTGGACGAGGCGACCGGCGCGCTCGACCCGGTCACCGAAAAGGCCATCGACGACAATTTGCGACGCCGGGGCTGTGCGTGCATCATCATCGCGCATCGCCTGAGTACGGTCCGCGACTGTGACGAGATCATTGTGCTGGCGCAGGGCAAAATCGTCGAGCGCGGCACCCATGAGCAACTGATCAAGCTTCAGGGTGCCTATGCGAAACTCGTGGTTCAGGAATGACCGAATCCGTCTTCCAGCCGGCGCCAGCAATAGCCGATCACGACGCGGCGATTTGCCCGCCAACCCGTATCGCGCTCGATGGCCGTCACCCGAAGCTTCTCGACCACCGTGAGCACGTGTTGCAGGTGACTTTCGGACATGTCGATGTCTTCGCCGTCAGCAGTATCGGAGGCAGCACCGAAGGCGCGCGACATCACCTGTTTCGGATCGGGAGTGGTGAGATCCTTCTCGACCTGCCGGAAGCCCTCGACAGCTCGGGCGCACGGATTCCGGTGATCGCTGTGGGCGGGCCGGGTGCCGAGGCACTGGTGATTCCCCGGCTGGAGATTCAATCGCTCGACCTGGTCGCCTCGTGGATTGCGCGACTAGCCGGGTTAATGGCAGGCCCAAGCCCAGGCTGGCAAATGCGCGAGGTGGCGCAGGACGGCGTTACCGAAATTCCGGCCGGCGAACGGTGTCGTGGTCCGGGGCGCAGCATCGTTTGGGTCGCCTTGCAGGCCGGTACCGCGAAGCTGATGGGACTTGATCCGGTGCTTACCGCAGGCGGCCCGCCTTTGCCGCTGACATCCGGGATATGGATCGAGGCCGGCCAGTCCGCATGCACCGCCGTGGGGAGCGCCAGCATGCCGGATGCGGACGTGCTATGGCGCGCCGTCGATCAATTCCACCGGTGCGCAATGGTGTGCATCCGGGACTATCTGACGCGCGATGTCGGGCGGGAGAAGCAGCGTCTCGTTCGCCGCAGCGAACTGACCACGGCGCAGACCTGCGAATCTTTCGACCGCCTCTCCGCGATCGTGGTGCGACGGTTCGACCACGCAGAGATAGAAACGGACCCCGCGGATCCCCTGCTCGCCGCTTGCCGCGTGGTTGCGGAGGCGGGTCGAGCGCCGTTGATCGTCGCGCCCCGATCTGCCCCGGCCCGGCAGGAATTTGCCGACGTTATCGAGATTGCGCAGGCCGCTCGACTGCGCGTTCGCCAGACCCTATTGCGGGGCGATTGGTGGAAGCAGGACGTCGGCCCATTGGTGGCCTGGCACGGTAAGCAACGCAATCCGGTCGCACTTATCCGCGGCGCGAGGGGCCGTTACACAATGATCGACTCGAGGGCGGGAACGCACCGTCCTGTCGATCAATCTCTTGCGTTGGAGTTGGCTCCGGAAGCCGTGACGTTCTACCCGGCGCTGCCGTCGCGCCAGATTCGATTGCGGGATTTGCTGATCTTTTCGTTTCGCCATTCGAGCGGCAACATCGGTCGTATCGTCTTTGCTGTCGTTGTGATGAGCATGCTGTCACTGGTGATGCCGCTTATCACCAACGTCCTCGTTACCTCTGTGATCCCCCGCACCGAACTCGACCAGCTTGCGTTTTGCGCCCTTGCGCTTGCCGTCACGGCGGTCGCCATGGCCAGTATTCAGGCGCTGGAGGGGCTTGTCATGCTCCGGCTCGAAGGCTTGATCGACTGGAAGCTGCAGGCAGCCGTGATCGACCGCTTGCTTAGGCTCCCCGCGTCGCTGTTTCGCGAATACACCGTTGGCGACTTTGTCGATCGATCGATGGGAATCGACGCTGTGCGCCGGATCTTCACCGGGCGCGTATTGCGCGGGATGCTGGCCGGTTTGTTCTGCTGGGTCAGCGTTGGTTTGATGCTTTACTATGATCTCAGATTGGGGCTGGTCGCATTTGTGCTGACACTCGTCAGAGCGCTGCTGATCATCGCCGCAAGCGCGATACGCGTCTATCACGAGAGCAAGCACTTTGACCTGCAGGGCAAAATCGGCGGCTTCGTGTTGCAGCTGATCTCGGGAATCGGCAAGCTCCGCGTCGCTGCCGCAACAGTCCGCGCGCTTGCAGTGTGGTCGAGGCAGTTCGCGATCCAGAAGCAGTATTTCGTCGCCTCCCAGAAGGTCGCGAACGCGCTCGGAATCTTTGAGGTATCGTTTCCGGTTTTCGCCACGCTGATCATTTTCGCCGCGGCTGTATTGAGCAAGAGCAAGCTGTTAATTGACATCGGCGGCTTCTTCGCCTTTTTCGCTGCATTCGGCCAATCGATGGCATCGGTCGGCCAGTGGGCCTCCGGAGTAAGCGAAGCGCTGATCGCAATCCCTCATCTCACCCGCCTGCGGCCGCTGATTTCAGGCGTGGCCGAGGTTTCGGAAGACCGCAAGCCCCCAGGCGAACTGACCGGAGCGATTGAGTTTTCTCGCTTGACCTTTCGCTACATGCCGAGCGGCCCACCGGTCCTCGACAACGTCAGTCTGCGGATCGCGCCGGGCGAATATGTCGCAATCGTGGGCCCGTCCGGGAGCGGTAAATCTTCGCTGTTCCGGTTGCTGCTGGGTTTCGAAAGGCCCGAGTCCGGTGCGGTGTTCCTCGATGGAAAGGCCATCGACACGCTCGATATCGGCGCGGTGCGCCGGCAGCTCGGTGTGGTGCTGCAGAACGGGAAACTGGCCACCGGCAGCCTCTACGAAAATATTTGTGGCGGCGTTCAACTGCCGCTGGAGCAGGCGTGGGAGGCCGCGCGGCTCGCAGGTATCGATGCCGACATCGAGAGAATGCCGATGGGCATGAATACGGTGGTCTCAGAAGGCGTCAACACGCTCTCAGGCGGTCAGCGGCAGCGGATCATGATCGCCCGCGCGATCGCTCGCCGCCCCCGCATTCTCCTGTTCGACGAGGCGACAAGTTCACTCGATAACCTGTCGCAGGCGATCGTAAGCGCATCGCTCGGCAATTTGAACGTTACGCGGATCGTCATCGCGCATCGGCTGAGCACCGTGCGCCTGGCCGATCGCATCATCGTGCTTGTCGATGGCAAGGTCGTGCAAACCGGCACCTATGCGGCGCTCAGCAACACGCCCGGAATGTTCGCTACCTTCGCCCAGCGGCAGTTGCTTTAGCTATCGGCTCCATCCGGTCATATCTGGCGACCCGCGAAATGTGATCGCGGTCACGGAAAGTCGAAGGTTTCAACGGCATTGTTCGTGCGCGCTACCAATGTAGCGCAAGCCTGAAAACATCCTGCAATCTGGAGATAGCACATGGACACCAATCGCATAACCAACCGAAGCGAGACCGTCCGCCTTAACGAGGTCGTCGAGGTATTCCTCTCCGATGAGGCGCTAGATCACGTGGTCGGCGGGCTGAATCCCCAGCCTCTGCCGCCTTGCCAAAATAGGCTGGTGGGTGATCCGCCAGACCCCTGGGGCATCTGGTAAAACGGCCGGTGCAATTCAACTGGCGGCGCAGTCGTCGCGAAGTACTGATCCTTTCAAATCTTTAGATCAGCTTAAGCCCCGGCATTTTCCGGGGCTTCTGCTTTTCGCCGATCCGGTTGAAAAGGCCTGCAGGCGGATTCGGCTAAGGGCAATCGACCACCAGCATGATCTACATCACGGTTTCGGCCGTCACAACAGCGCTACCCTGGGACCATTCGAGCCCAATCCCGGGCGATCGAGATGGAAAGGACGAGTTATGGACAAGATCACGAACGAAGACGTCGC
>DATBYX010000501.1:0-11124 GCA_036513475.1 Xanthobacteraceae bacterium
AATCGCTCGAAGACAGAGCGCACCATCGCCATCGTGTCAGGCGATTTTGCCCACCCTACAGGCTCAGGCCGTCACCCGCCCGTTTGCGCGTAGCCCTTGAGCACCTCGCTCTTGAGCACGGCCCAGATCTCGCGATGCAGATCCTGGAAGGCGCGTTCGGTCTTGATCTCGGCAATGTCGCGCGGGCGAGCGAGCGCAACCATCCAGTCGCCGATCACATGCGCGGCGGGGCCAGCCGACATGATCACCACCCGGTCGGATAGGGCGATGGCCTCCTCCAGATCGTGGGTGACGAACAGCACGGCCTTCCTATCGCCGCTCCAGAGATCGAGCAGCAGATTACCCATGATCTGCCGGGTTTGCGCATCGAGCGGTCCAAACGGCTCGTCCATGAGCAGGATCTTGGGATCGCGAATCAGGACCTGCGCAAGCCCCACCCGCTTCCTCTGCCCCCCCGAAAGCATGTGGGGATAGCGCGCGGCGAATTCGCCCAAGCCCACGCGGTCGAGCCAGCTTTGCGCACGCGCACGCGCTTCCTTGCGCTCTCTGCCCGCAGTTTCGAGCCCGATGGCGATGTTGTCGAGCGCGCTCTTCCAGGGGAACAGCGCCTCGGCCTGGAAGAGATAGCCGGCTTGGCGATTGAGGCCGCGCAGTTGTGCCCCAAAGATGTGGACCTGCCCGGCCGTGGGCGCAATCAGCCCGGCCGCGATGTTGAGGAGCGTCGACTTCCCGCAACCGGTTGGGCCGACGATGGCGACGAATTCGCCATCGGCAACAGAGAGCGACGTGCTCTTGATCGCGGGATAAACGACTTTGTCCGCCAATCGGAAGGTAACGGCGATGTCCCGCAGTGCTATCGCAGGCGCTCCCGGCCGCATCCTAATTCCGGCTGCGGTCCACCAGCGCCCTTTGCTTGATCCACGGCATCATGGCGCGCAGCTTGGCGCCGATCTCTTCGATCGGATGCGCGGCCATTCTCGCGCGCATCGCCTTGAAGGACGTCTGATTGACCCGGTTCTCCAGCATCCAGTTGCGCGTGAACACGCCGCTCTGGATGTCGGAAAGAATGCGCTTCATCTCGGCGCGGGTGGCCTCGTTCACCACGCGCGGGCCGGAGACATATTCGCCGTACTCGGCGGTGTTGGAGACCGAGTAGTTCATGGTCGCGATGCCGCCCTCGTAGATCAGGTCGACGATGAGCTTCATCTCGTGAACGCACTCGAAATACGCCATCTCGGGCGCATAGCCGGCTTCGACCAGGGTCTCGTAGCCGGCCTTCATCAGCTCGACCAGCCCGCCGCACAACACGCTCTGCTCGCCGAACAGATCTGTCTCGCACTCCTCCCGGAACGTGGTCTCGATGATGCCGGCACGGCCGCCCCCGATCGCCGCACCATAGGAGAGGGTGAGATCATGGGCATTGCCCGACACATCCCTGTGCACCGCCATGAGCATCGGAACTCCGGCTCCGCGCTCGTACTCGGCGCGCACGGTATGACCCGGGCCCTTGGGCGCGATCATCATCACATCGAGATCCGAGCGCGGCTCGATCAGGTTGAAGTGGATGTTCAGCCCATGGGCGAACATCAGCGCCGCGCCGTTTTTCATGCTCTCATGCAGATGGTCACGGTAGATGTCGGCCTGGAGCTCATCGGGCGTGAGCATCATCATGACATCAGCCCATTTGGCGGCCTCGGCGACCTCCATCACTTTGAGCTTCTCGCCCTGCGCCTTCTTCACCCCTTGCGAGCCCTTGCGCAGCGCGACGGCGACATCCTTCACGCCGGAATCACGCAGATTGAGCGCATGGGCATGGCCCTGGCTGCCGTAGCCGATAATGACGATCTTCTTGCCTTTGATCAGATTGATGTCGGCGTCGCGATCATAATAAACGCGCATGGTTTCTCCCTAACTCCAACTCTGGTACGTTGTTGAACGCGATGCGTCAGGCTGCATTCGCAGTGTAGCGCCTGACCTTCATACCTTTCGCCCGCTTGCGGACTTGCGCTGCATCATAGGCCGCCTGAATCCGCACCATGAGATCGGCCTTCGGTCCAAACGCCTTTCGAACGGACGTCAATCTATCACATCCCCTCCGGGCCGCGCCCGATCGCGACAACGCCGGTGCGCGAGACCTCGACCAAGCCGAGCGGCAGCATGAGCGCGACGAAACTCTCGATCTTATCGCTCGCTCCGGTGATCTCGAACACGAAACTCTCGGTCGAGGCGTCAATGACACGGGCGCGGAACGCGTCGGCGAGGCGGAGCGCCTCCATCCGATGCTCGCCTTTGCCGCGCACCTTGACCATGGCGAGCTCGCGCTCGATGTGCGGGCCGGCCACGGTCATGTCGATGACCCGATGCACCGGCACAAGCCGGTCGAGCTGATTCTTGATCTGCTCGATGACCATGGGCGTGCCGCGCGTGACGATGGTGATACGGGAGAGATGGCGCTCGTGCTCGGTCTCCGAGACGGTGAGCGTATCGATGTTGTAGCCGCGCCCGGAAAACAGCCCGATGACCCGGGCGAGCACGCCTGGCTCGTTGTCCACAAGGACCGAAAGCGTGTGGGTTTCGCTCTGCTGCGCAGCCGTTGCCGCGGGATAATGAGTCGTGGCGTTCAAGGCACGCACTCCTCACACCATCACCTTGCCCTCTTCGGTAATGGCCTCCTCCACACTGAGCGCGGAATCCCCAAGCAGCATCTCGTTGTGCGCGCGACCGGACGGGATCATGGGGAAGCAGTTCTCCGCCGGATCCACCACGCAGTCGAAGATCACCGCCTTGTTGACATCGATCATCTCGCGGATGGCGGCATCGAGGTCCCCCGGCCGCTCGCAGCGGATACCGACAGCGTGATAGGCCTCGGCGAGCTTCACAAAATCAGGGAGCGCGTCCATGTAGCTTTCGGCATAGCGTCCCCCGTGCAGCAATTCCTGCCACTGGCGCACCATTCCCATATACTTGTTGTTCAGAATGAAGATCTTGATCGGCAAGCGGTACTGCGCTGCGGTCGACATCTCCTGCATGGTCATCAAGACAGAAGCCTCGCCCGCAATGTCAATCACCAGCGAGTTGGGGTGGGCAAGCTGGACCCCGACCGCGGCCGGGAGGCCATATCCCATGGTGCCGAGACCGCCGGAAGTCATCCAGCGATTCGGTTCCTCAAAGCGGTAGAATTGCGCGGCCCACATCTGGTGCTGGCCCACTTCTGTCGTGATGTAGGTGTCGCGATTCCTGGTGAGCTCGTAGAGCCGCTGGATCGCGTATTGCGGCTTGATGATCTCGTTCGAGTTGCGAAACGAAAGCGACCGGCGCGCGCGCCACTTGTCGATCTGCTTCCACCACCCAGCGAGCGCCTGCTTGTCCGATTGGCGCGCAGTGGAGCGCCACAGCCGCACCATATCCTCCAGCACATGGCCGCAATCGCCGATGATCGGCAGATCGACCCTCACGTTCTTGTTGATCGAGGATGGGTCGATATCGACATGGATCTTCTTGGACCCGGGCGAGAACGCATCGAGGCGCCCGGTAATACGGTCGTCGAAGCGCGCGCCGATGCAGATCATGAGATCGCAATCGTGCATGGCGAGATTGGCCTCCAAGGTGCCGTGCATGCCAAGCATGCCGAGCCATTGCGGGTCCGAGGCCGCATAGGCGCCGAGCCCCATCAGGGTCGAGGTGATGGGAAATCCCGTGACCTTGACCAGCTCGCGCAAGAGCTGGCTCGCCTCCGGGCCGGAGTTGATCACCCCTCCCCCGGTATAAAACAGTGGCCGCTTGGCCTGCTGCATCAACTCGATCGCCGCCTTGACGCAATCCATCTCTGCCTTGACCTTGGGCCGGTACCCCTTGTGCTGGAAATCCTTGGGCCTGGAATAGAGCCCCTTGGCGAACTGAATGTCTTTCGGGATATCGACGACCACCGGCCCGGGGCGCCCGCTTTTTGCGATATGGAACGCCTCGTGCAAAGCATGTGGAAGATCCGCGATGCTCTTGACCAGGTAATTGTATTTTGTGCACGGCCGCGTGATGCCGACGGTATCGCACTCCTGAAAGGCATCGTTGCCGATGAGGTGGGTCGGCACCTGTCCGGTGAGACAGACCAGCGGGATCGAATCCATCAGGGCGTCGGTGAGGCCAGTCACCGCGTTGGTGGCGCCGGGACCCGAGGTCACCAGCACGCAACCCACCTTGCCGGTGGAGCGCGCGTAACCCTCGGCCGCGTGCACGGCACCCTGCTCATGCCGCACCAGAATGTGCCTGAGCTTGTCCTGCTGGAACAGCGCATCATAGATCGGGAGCACGGCACCTCCCGGGTACCCGAACAGGTGCTCGACCCCTTGATCCGCAAGCGCCGCGATCACCATCTCAGCGCCGCTCATCTCGGTACTCATGATACTCATCGTGGTTTTCCGTTCTCTGAGACCATCTTTGGAATCAAAAAGGGCCACGAGGGCCCATCAATGCGCACCGCCGATCGCAGGTGGCTCAGCCAACTGCGGCGGTGCGCCTTCCTACAATGACAAGAAGCTTCGTAATAAATGTGCACATGGATACGATGTTAATCCACCAGCTTACGACGCGGCTTATACTGGATGGCCTGCACTGGCGTCAAGCGAAATACCCGCGAAGAGGGCAAGGACTGGCCGATAACGACGCCCTATAGGGTGACCGCATTCCTATCGTGCTCCTGGTCCAAATCTCGCGGGGGTCCGAAGGAGGAAAGCTCGATCGTGATCGCATTTGATTAGAGCTTAATCTGGAACACTGTATGTTTGGCTCAAGACCCTGGAGCGTGCTGGACGATGCCCTTCCTGCGTGAACGGTCCGGACGATGGTCGCCGGTGAAAATCGCGGCCTTTGCCGGCGCGGTCCTGCCGGCGCTTTGGATCGCCTTCCAGGCCGCCAGTGGCGATCTCGGCGCCCGGCCCGTTACCGAGGCGATCCACCAGAGCGGTGACTGGACGTTGCGTCTGCTCCTGATCACGCTCGCGGTCACGCCGGCGCAGCGCGTGCTCAATTTCCCGCGGCTAGCACTTGCCCGGCGCACGCTGGGAGTTGGCTGCGCCGCCTACGCCGTCCTGCACATCTCGCTCTACGTTCTCGATCAGCACTTCGATCTGATCAAAGTCGCGAGCGAGATCGTCCTGCGCATTTATCTGACCATCGGCGCCTTGGCGTTGACCAGCTTGATCGCACTTGCCGCGACCTCAACCGACGCCGCGGTCAGGCGCCTCGGCTCCCAGCGCTGGAACGCGCTACACCGATGCGTATATGCCATCGCGCCTCTGGCGGCAGTACATTTCTTCATACAGTCCAAGCTCAATATCTACGAGCCGACGCTGATGGCAGGTTTTCTGGTGTGGCTGCTGGGGTATCGGATCCTCTACCGGCGCAACGGCGAGGTGACTCCCCTTGAGCTCGTGCTGCTCGCCTGCGCGGTTGCAGTCATAACAGCGGTGGGTGAAGCCGCGCTCTACATGTTCACCAGCGGGGTCGATGCCCGTCGCGTCCTGCTCGCCCATTTTGATGTGGATATGGAAATGCGGCCGGCGTGGTGGGCGCTCCTCGCCGGGCTTGCCGTCGCCGGAGCCGGATGGTGGCGTTACCGGCCCGCGCGTCGGCGGCTGCGCACCCGGCCCGCTGGACCGCATTCAATACCCGGCACGGCGCAGTCTGTGGCCACCGTGGTTCAGCGTCGTCGCGCGGTTTGATGTCGGGGGAGCATGCGTCCGCGAGTCTGGTGGCGACTCTGATTTCAGCGTCGCCGGGCGGTCTCGATGTAGGCGCCATTGAACGCGCCCGAAGCGCCCTGCCTGCAGCGAATGCACCCGTCTGGCTCGCGCCGGGCATGGCCGCCGATATTCCGTTCAGCGCCCCGGCAGGCGAGGCGCGGGCGTTCGCCAATGAGGTGTACGCCGCGCTTGCCGGAGCTTGCGCCGATGTCATCGTGCAGCCCGCCATCGGGCGCCGCAAGAAACTTCTCCTCACCGACATGGATTCGACCATGATCGGCCAGGAGTGCATCGACGAGCTTGCCGATCATGTGGGCGTGAGGCCGCACGTGGCGGCGATCACGGAACGTGCCATGCGCGGCGAGATCGATTTCGAACCGGCACTGCGCGCACGCGTGGCGCTGCTCAAGGGGTTGCCGGTTGCCGTGGTTGACGACGTGATCAAGAACCGGATCCGCCTGACGCCCGGAGCGCGTGTGCTGGTATCCACCATGCGCCGTAACGGCGCCTATACCTGCCTGGTGACCGGTGGCTTCACGCTGTTCACCGAACGAATCGCTGCGATGCTTGGCTTTGACGAGAGCCGCGCCAACAAGCTCATGGTCGATGCCGATGGCCGGCTTACGGGCGAGGTGTACGAGCCGATCTTTGGGCGCGCAGCCAAGCTCGCAACTCTCGTGGAGCTCACCCGGCGGCTCAATCTAGGGGCAGACGAGACGTTGGTGGCGGGGGATGGCGCAAACGACATCGCCATGATCGAGGCGGCGGGGCTTGGCGTGGCCTATCACGCAAAGCCCAAGGTCGCTGCCGCCGCCGCCGCGTCCATAAACCACGCCGATCTTACTGCGCTCCTTTACGCACAGGGCTATCGCCCCAACGAATTCGTTGAGGAGATGGCTGAACGCAGGGCGAATTAGCGCAAGCCGTAATCCGCCCTACTACTACTGCAGGCTCAGTGCCACGAACCGCAGCTCGCCATCGGCGCCTGCAATCAACAGCAGGGCTGATTTGCGGCCATCTTTTTTGAGCTTATCGACCTTGGCCTGGAAGTCGTCGGTATTCGCGACCGCTTCCTGCGCGATCTCAATTATGACGTCGCCCGGCGACAGCCGCTTGTCGGCGGCAGGCGAGGAGGCGTCGATACCGGTGATGACCACGCCGTTGACGGTGTCCTTGATGTTGTAGCGCTTGCGCAAATCACCGGACATGTTGGCGAGCTCGATGCCAAGGGTCTTCTTGACCACGTTCTGGTCGGGCACACCGCCATTCTTCGGTTCGGCGGCCGCCACCTTCTCGCCGTCCTCGAGCCGGCCGAGCGTGACCGTCTTGGTTTCTTCCTTCCCCTTACGGATAACGACCACGGGTGTTTGCTTGCCCACCGGCGTGTCTGCGACGACACGCGGCAGATCACGCATTTCCTTGATCTCCTTGCCGTCGAACTTGACGATCACGTCGCCTGGCTCGATCCCGGAAGGCTTCGCCGGCCCCTTGTCGTCCACCCCAGCCACAAGCGCCCCGCGCGGCGGCTTGATGTTCAGGCTTTCCGCGATCTCGTCGGTCACCTGCTGGATGCGGACGCCGAGCCAGCCCCGGCGTGTTTCGCCAAATTGCCGGAGCTGATCGATGACGGGCACTGCGGTCTTTGCCGGCACGGCAAAGCCGATTCCGATCGAGCCGCCGGACGGCGATATGATGGCGGTGTTGATGCCCACGACCTCGCCGTCCAGGTTGAAGAGGGGACCGCCGGAATTGCCACGGTTGATGGAGGCGTCCGTCTGGATATAGTTGTCGTAAGGGCCTGAATTGATGTCGCGGTTGCGCGCCGAGACGATGCCCGCAGTGACGGAGCCGCCGAGGCTGAACGGGTTGCCGATGGCGATGACCCATTCGCCCAGGCGCAGCTTCTCCGACTCGCCGAACTTGACTGCCGTGAGCGGCTTGTCAGGCTTGACTCGCAGGAGCGCGAGGTCGGTCTTCTGATCCTTGCCGATGAGCTCGGCCTTGAGCCGCGTGCCGTCATTGAGAATGACCGTGATCTCATCCGCCTCGGAGATCACGTGATTGTTGGTCACAACGATGCCGGACGGGTCGATAATGAAGCCCGAGCCGAGCGAGTTGACACGGCGCGGGCTGCGCTCGCGGTTCTGAGGATCGCCTGGTGCGCCACGCCGGTTAAAGAAGTCTCTGAACAGCTCGTCCAGTTGCGGATCGTTCGGCAATTGCGGCATCGGGCTATTGCGCGCCTCCACCTTCTGTGAAGTGGAGATGTTGACCACCGCGTCGATAACTTTTTCCGCTACATCGGCTATGCTGTCGGGGCCGCGCGCTGCATGGGAGACGGTGAGCGGAGCAAAGAGGATCGCAGCCAGCGTCGCCACGGCCAGGGCGGGCGGCCGGGTCTGCAGAATCAATGTGCGGAAAGTGCCGAGCATGGCTTTTGGCTCCTGAATCGATTATTGCGAGATTACTGCTCCCGTGCGCCTATCGACGCAAGGCCGATCTCGGGCGAGAAAAACTGCCGCCGTGATTGGGGCGGAAATCGGGACTTTGCCCAACTCCACGCTTAGCAAACCGGCGACGCTTCATAACGTTCCTGTCACCCCCGCACCAGCCAGATGAGAACGAGCCCGAGTACCGCGGACAGAATACCGGCGATGCGCAGGGAGTTTTCCGGGCTCTCCAAGGCAGTTGCGGCCAGCCGCTTGGCAGCCGCTGGAAACGCCGCAAACAGCAGCCCCTCGATTACAAGAACGAGCCCGATCGCAACGAGGAACTGGGCCATTTTCCCGAAACCGCGGCTGTAAGGGCGGGACTTGAGCTCCTATCGCGTGGGCGTTTCCGGGGGAGCGGCAGATCCGGGAGCGGCCGTGCTGGGCGGAGGAGCGGAGCCGTTGCGGGGCTTGCCCGCCGGGTCGCCGAAGAAGCGGAAGAAGTCCGAATCGGGTTTGAGCAGCATGCGCGTGTCATTGGAACGCAGACCGGTTTCGTAGGCCTGCATGGACCGGTAAAACGAGAAGAACTCCGGATCGCGCCCATAGGCTTCGGCGAAGATGCGATTGCGCTCGGCGTCCCCCTCGCCGCGGGTCTGCTCGCCCTTGGACTGCGCTTCCGCAACCAAAACAGTCACGTCGCGATCGGCTTTCGCGCGGATCTCCTGCGAACGCTGGGTGCCTTGCGAGCGGAATTCCTGTGCCTCCCGTTGGCGCTCGGTCTGCATGCGCTGATAGACGGCCTGGCTGTTCTGCTCGGGCAAATCCGCGCGGCGGATGCGCACATCGACGATCGAGATGCCGAACGCCTGCGCCTCGCTCTCGAGCTGCTCGCGCACCCGGGCCATGAGCTGCTCGCGCTGGTCGCGCACCACCTGCGTGAGCGTCGCCTCCCCAAGGACGCGGCGCAGCGCGGAGTTGAGCAAGGTCGAGAGACGCGAATTGGCACCCTCGATGCTGCCGACAGACTGATAGTATTTCAGTGCATCTACGATGCGGTAGCGCGCGAAGGCATCGACCACGAGGCGTTTCTGATCGGAGGCGATCACCTCTTGCGCCGGATTTTCCAGATCGAGAATGCGTTTATCCACGGGGATCACGGTGTCGATCAGCGGGATCTTGTAGTTCAATCCGGGCGCGGTAACGACGCGGATCGGCTGACCGAGACGCACCACCAGCGCCTGGCGCGTCTGATAGACGGTGAACAGCGTGCCGTAGGCGACGATGAGCGCGACGATGATGAGGGCGGCGACCAGACCGCCGAAGACACCCAGCCTCATCGTCCGCCTCCCGTTTGCGGCGTACTCTGCTGAGGACGTCGCATCAGCTGATCGAGCGGCAGATAAGGGACCACGCCGCCGCTTGCCCCGGAATCCATGATGATCTTGTCCGTGCCCCCAAACAATCGCTCCATGGTCTCCAGATACATGCGCTGCCGCGTGACGTCGGGTGCTTTCTTGTATTCATCATAAACCTTCAAAAACCGGGAGGTTGCGCCCTTGGCCTCGGCGACGGTCTGCTCCCGGTACGCCTCAGCGCCCTGGGTAATCTGCGCAGCTTTACCGCGCGCCTCCGGGACAACCTTGTTGGCGTAGGTCTGTGCCTCGTTCTGCGCGCGCTCGAGATCGGCGCGAGCCGCCTGCACGTCGCGGAAGGAGTCGATGACCTGCGAAGGGGGATCCACCTTCTGCAATTGAACCTGCGTTATGGTAATGCCGGCTCCATATTTATTGAGTGTCGACTGCATCAATTCCTGAACGGCGGTCTCGACAGGTTGTCGGGTGGTGAGGATCGGCTGAAGGGTGGAGCGGCCGACGATTTCGCGCATGGCGCTTTCCGCGACGGCTTTTACCGTGCCTTCGGGCTGCTGGATATTGAACAGGTAATCCCCGGCGCCGTCCGGTTTCACCAGCCAAAACACCGAGAAGTCGACATCGACGATGTTCTCGTCGCCGGTGAGCATCAGGCTCTCCTCGGGCACATCGCGCATCGTTGTGCCGCGACGCAGATCCTCGACAAGCCGCATGCCGATATCGATACGGTTGACGCGAGTCACTTTGGGGGTCAGCACCGACTCGATGGGATAAGGCAGGTGATAATTGAGGCCGGGCTTGGCGTCACGCACGTATTTGCCAAAGCGCAGGACCACACCGAGCTCATCTGGATCGACGCGAAAAAACCCGGACAATCCCCAGATGGCGATCGCGGCGAGCACAATCAGGCCAAGCCCCTTGCCGCCGAGATTCCCTCCGGGCAATACGCTGCGCAGCTTCTCCTGGCTGCGCCGCAGAAATTCTTCGAAATCCGGCGGCGTACTTCCGGATGGTTGCGGGCCGGAGCCCCAGGGCCCCTTGCCCCCTCCACTCCCGCCACCCGTTCCCCAGGGCCCGCCGCCCTGATTGCTCCACGGCATCAGCTGTCTCCTCGCTGCACCGCTCCAGCCGCCGGCGCTGTTACGACGTTATAGGTGAGGGCACACCGCCTTACAACGCGGCTCTATGTCCACATCTCAATTCCCCGGCCCGGTGCAGCGCGACGCGTGCCGCGCCTTCGCAGACCAGCTCAGACCGCTACTTTGGCCTTAATGTGCGGGTGGGGATCATAGCCCTCGAGCAGGAAATCCTCGTACCGGAATGCGAACAGATCGGTAGCCGCGGGATTGATCCGCATTGTGGGGAGCGGGCGCGGCGTACGGGTCAGCTGAAGCTTCGCCTGCTCCAGGTGATCGAGATAGAGATGCGCGTCACCAAGCGTGTGCACGAATTCGCCTGCGGCAAGTCCAGTGACCTGCGCCAGCATCAAGGTCAGCAATGCATAGGAAGCGATATTGAACGGCACGCCAAGAAAAACATCGGCGGACCGTTGATAGAGTTGGCAGGACAGCCGGCCCTCGGCGA
>DATBYX010000502.1:0-9197 GCA_036513475.1 Xanthobacteraceae bacterium
TATTTCGATCGCGTAATTCCGAAGGACGCAAAACGCATTCTCGACATTTCGGTCAAGCGTTACGTCGCCGCCCTCAACGGCGCCTACGAGAACGAATGAACTAAATCACACCTGGGTGCGGTGGAAGTCGGGCGTGGGCGGCGGACCCCAGACGCTGGTATGCCCCGGGGTCCAGTGCTTCGGCCGCTGCGGGGTGTCGTGGTGCCATGGCCGCGGCTCGAAATAACCAAGCTCCTCGTCCTTCATCTGGTCGAGCTCGCAGAAGAATTCGACCACCTGCTCATCCGGGTTGCGATGATAGGTGGCGAGGTTATGGCCGGGACCATGCCGCAGCGGTCCCCAGATGATCGGCACTTTCTTCTGTCCCATCACGTCGCATGAATTCTGCAGATGGATGAAGTCCTTCAGCTCGAATGCGATATGGTGCAGCTGCACATTCGGTCCGGTGAAGAAGTTCACGCTGTGATGGTCTGGATTGCAGCGCATGAAACAGAAGAAATCGCCGATCCAGTCGGAGATGCGAAAGCCGAGAACCTTCTCGTAGAACGCGACCGTGCGCCGGATATCCGGAGTAAAGAAGGCGACATGGCCGAGCTTGAGCGGTCCGATCCCGGCGACCTGCTCGTGCTTGCACAGATAGCTCCAGTCCTTGAACAGCTCGATGATCGTCCCCTTGTCGTCGGCAAACGCAAGCACCTGCCCCACGCCGGGAGTGGAATCGTTGCGCAGCTCGCTGCGGATGCCCTCGTTTGCAAGCTCTTTGGCCATGTCGCCGAAATCGGAATTGGGCGCGACTTCGAACGCCAGCTTGAGGCAGTGTGCCCGATCCGACTTGTTGAGCGCGATGACGAGCTGGCCGATCTTGGTGGTGAGGAAGGCGCGATCCTTCTCGCGCTCGGCGAGGAAGAGGCCCATGAACTTCTCATAATAGGCGATCGCCTTGTCGAGATCGGGCGTCTCGAAGGTGGCATGTCCGATGCGTCTTGCCCTGATCATGGCGTGCTCCTGCTGACGGCCCCGGAAATTTCGTCTTCACTATAGCTTATTCACTATAGCTCATCCCGTATCAGCGTCATGCGCGGCTTCACCCTGGGCCTGACCCCGCGCATCCATCTTCTTGCGAAAAGGATGGATTAGCGGACCTCGGGCCTGCCCGAGGTCCGCATTTATTATAAATGCTCAAGTCCGGTAAAGCCGACTTGAGGTGTCAAGCCCGGCAATGACGATCGCGCGGTAGATGGTGGCCCTCGACAAAGGAAGGGCGGTGCGCGAAAGCTGCCGCATTGCGGGCGCAGCAGAGGGAGCTCCAGCAGATGGTGGCCGGCTACAAGCTTGTGACCTATCGATCCTCCGAGGGGGCGCGCGCCGGCCTCGTCATCGAAGACAAGGTGTTCGATGCCGCAAAGCTCACGGGCAAGGCAGCCTACGCGACCGTGCTCGGGATCCTCAAGGACTGGCGCGCGGCCCAGGGCGTGCTGAAGAAGGCGGCGGGCAATGCGGGTAAGAGCCGGATCAAGGGCCTGCCGCTCGGGCGCACCAAGCTCCTTGCTCCGGTGCGCTGGCCGTCCGCGATCTATTGCGCCGGGGCCAATTATGCCGATCACGCGGCTGAAATGGCGCGCCACCTGAACCGGCCGTTGGAGCCCGACCCGCATACGCTGGGGCTCAAGGCGTGGCACTTCCTCAAGGCCGGACGGGCGCTCGCCGATCCCGGCGCGACCGTGAAGATCTCCGGCATCTCGGAGGAGGTCGATTGGGAGGTCGAGCTTGCTGCCGTGATTGGACGTGCTGCCAAGAACGTGCCGCAGGAAAAAGCGCTCTCGTACGTCGCCGGCTACATGGCGGCTAACGACCTCTCGGCGCGCGACCGCGGCCGGCGCGCAAAGGTGAGCGATACCTCGCCATTCAAGGCGGATTGGATCAAGCACAAGACCTTCGAGGGCTCCTGTCCGCTGGGGCCATGGATCGTGCCCGCAGCCGACATCGGCGACCCGCAGAATCTCGGGTTGAAACTGTGGGTGAACGACGTCCTCAAGCAGGATTCCAACACCAAGGACATGATTTTCACGCTTGCGGAGCAGATCGAGCGTCTGTCGGACGGCATGACCCTCTACCCCGGCGACCTGATCCTCACGGGCACCCCGGCCGGGGTAGGCTCGGCGCGGGGGGAGTTTCTCAAGCCCGGCGACGTGGTGAAGATCTGCATCGAGAAAATCGGGACGCTGACCACCAAGCTCGCGTGACCGGCGAGGCATGTGTTTTGGAGGTGCCGGCCCAATACAACTTGCCACTGGTTGCCGGGGAGCACTTATAATATACAGAGACAGCGAAATGCGCCTTCGGCAGCAATGCGGCGGCATTTCGCTTGCAGAACAGGCAAATCGAGGAGGCATGCCGGGATGGCCGAGCAATTTGTCGGCAAGATCGCCGAGTTCAAGGATGGAGACCGCCGGATCATCTTTGCCGGCGACAATGAGATCGGCGTATTTCGACATGAGGGGCAGTTCTACGCCTACAGCAATTTCTGCCTGCATCAGGGTGGTCCCGCCTGCGAAGGCCTCACCATCGCCAAGGTCGAAGAGCGGATCCTCCCCGACAAGACCTCCCAGGGTCTGTACTTCTCAGAAAACGAAATGCACTTCGTCTGCCCGTGGCACGGCTACGAATATGACATGAAGACGGGGGAATGCGTGTCCGACCGCAAGCTCAAGCTGCGCAAATACAAGGTGGTGGAGAAAGGCGATGAGGTCTATGTCCTCACCTAGAAACGCTGCCGCGAAGCTGGCACGCCAGGTCCGGCATTCTTCGCGACCGGCCGCGCCGCAGAGGAAGGTAAAACTCGAGCCGGTTGCATCGAAGCTCGCGAATGGCAGCTCGGACGAGGCCAAGCGGCTGGCCTCCGACATGGAGCGGGCACTTGCCGATGGGCGGCGCGATCTCATCAGCCCCGAGGCGCTGCAGGCGCTGATGGCGGCGGTGTGCAAGACCTATGCGGCGCAGGTGGAAGCGGGCGAGCAGGTCTTGCCCCTGCCGCAGCGCGGCGGCGCTACCGCAACGGAAGTGATGGTCACGGCGAGCGGGCTTCTCAAGGCGGCAAACCTCGCTGTGTTCGAGCTCGGCATGTGGCAGAGCTGGACCGGCCGCTGAACTCGGTGAATGCGTCAATGAATTTTGGAAACGTCAGGAGATGAACCATGGAGCTCCTTGCTGAGCGCGGCCGACGCATATCGGTCGACGAGCTGAATACGACCAGGCTGCTTGCGCATGCGCGCAAGCAGGCGGTGCAACGCAAGCTCGACGACATCATCATCGTCGATGTGGATGCGCATCATTACGAGAACGAGCACTACAACGACATCCTGCCGTTCATGGAGAACGACGTCTTCAAGCAGTGGACCATGGGCGGGCGGGGCCAGACCGAGCGTGGCTCGATCGTGCCGACGAATGCGGGGTTCATTCAGGACATGGGCGGGCGTGTGACGCGCTATCCGCTGCGCCGCTCCGAGAAGACCGCCGATGGCAAGCACCGCGACGTGCAGCTCGGGGAGCGTTGGATGGACGCCATGAGCGTCGATTATTCCTGCCTCTTTCCGACCGGCATGCTCAACATCGGCATGCACCCGCAGAAGGAGATGGAGGTCGATCTCTGCTGGGCCTACAACCGTTGGGTCACGGAGAAGGTGCTCCCCGAGGCGGGAGGACGCATGTACTCCATGCTGTGCCTGCCCTTCTCCGATCCCGCCGCCTGCGTGCGCCAGGTGGAGACGTTCGGCGGTCGCAAAGGCGTGACCGGGTTCATGGTGACCACGGTGCGGAACCTCCAGGTCAACGACAACGCCTATATGCGGCTCTACCGCATGCTGGAAGAGCGCGGGCTCGCGCTTGCCTTCCATTCCGGGCCGAACTGGAACGAGCCGGTGTTCCGCGCCTGCAATCGCTTCCTTTCCGTGCACGCGCTCGGATTTACGTTCTACAACATCCTCCATTGCACCAACTGGATCATCAATGGCATGGGCGAGCGCTTCCCCAAGCTGCCCGTGATCTGGATCGAGTCCGGGCTCGCCTGGGTGCCGTTCCTGATGCAGCGGCTGGACCACGAATTCATGATGCGGCCCTCGGAAGCTCCGCTTCTCAAGAAAAAGCCCAGCGAGTACATGCGCGAGATGTATTATTCCTCGCAACCGATGGAGATTCAGGACCGCGAGGCGCTGGAATGCACCTTCCGCATGATCAACGCCGAGACCCAGCTGCTGTATGCATCGGATTATCCGCACTGGGACTTCGACCTGCCCTCGACCATCTACGACCTGCCCTTCCTCTCGGAGAAGGCCAAGCACAACATTCTCGGCGGCACCGCGGCGCGCCTGTTCAAGCTGCCGCCGCGCAACGAGAAGCAGAAGGACAACCTTAAGCGCTTCGGCAATCTCAGCGCCGCTGCCTGAGCGCAGACTTTGCCAGGCGGGTGATTCTTCGTAGGGGCGAGGCATGCCTCGCCCTCCGGCGACACTGGCGTACGTGAGAGAGGGGCGAGGCGTGCCTCGCCCCTACGGAAGAGAGATTCATCAGGGCCATACCGTGGATGATTCCCGGCGGGTTACGCGGGCGATCTCGCTGAGGCGAGATCGGCCGCTAACCCGCTCTACGAATTATTTGTGCGTCGTTGGATGCGCAATTCAAGCCAGCGCAGCGCAGCGACGATGAGGACGAGCGGGATGATCTGGATCACACCCAGCGCCGCGACCGCCCCGTAGCTGCCGCCTTCTTCCCACATCGTGAGGGTAATGGTTCCGAGCACGTGCGTGCCCGGCCCGACCAGGAAGATCGAGGCGCCGAGCTCGCGCACCGCCAGCACGAAGACGTAGATCCAGCCGGCGAGCAGGACCGGCGCAAGCAGCGGCAGCAGGACACGGCGGAAAGTCTGCACGAGATCGGCGCCGGAAATGGCCGCCATCTCTTCGAGCTCGCGATGGATCTGCGCGATCCCGCTCGAGGCGAAGCGCATGCCGTAGGGCAGGTACAACGTCACGTAAGCCACCAGCAGGATCCAGATCGTGTTGTAGATCGGGATCGGCAGCATGAGGTAGGCGGTGAGAATGCCGGCGCCCACGATCACGCCGGGGATGGCAATGGGCGCGAAGGCGAGCGCATCGAGCATAAAGCCGTAACGCGGCAATCCGCGTTGGGCGAGCCAGGCCATGGCGAATGTGAGCGCGGTGACAGCGGTAGCCGCCATGGCGGCAAGGAGAACGCTCGTTTTGACCGCGGCAAGAAAGATCGGATAGCTCAGGATGAAACGATAATTGTCGAGCGTCGCGTCCGCAGCCGAGGATGCGAACGGCTGGGCGAGATTGCGAAAGAAGGATTGCCATACCAGCGTGAAGACCGGCAGCCCGAGCGCGAGGGCAAACATTGCGCCGGTTCCGAGCGCCACCGGCCAGCGCCAGCGCCCCAGCTTGCTGCGCGCCGGCCGATACCCCTTGCCCGTGATGGTCGCAAAGGAATCCACGTCGGCAGTGGCGCGGCGATAGCAATAGACCGCGAGGATGCAGATGAAGAGGAGCGCGAGGCTGAGCGCGCTCGCCACCCCGAATGCGGGCGGCGTCGCGATGGTGGCGCCCTGAATCTCGGTGGTGAAGACATCGATGCGCGCCGGCCGGCCGATCAGGCGCGGCACCTCATAGGACGCCATGCCCATGACAAACAGCAGCAGCAACGCGGAGAGAATCGCCGGACGCAACAAAGGCAAGGTCACCTTGCCGAGCACCTGCGCGTAGCTTGCGCCCAACATCAGCCCGGCCTCCTCCATGCGCACGTCGAGCGCGCGCAAAGCCGGACCGAGAGTAAGATAGGCAAGCGGGAAATAATGGCTGGACAGCGCCCAGGCCATGCCCGGCATGGAGTAGATGTTCGCCGGCGCTTCGGTCGTTCCAAGCAGCGAGGCGAGCAGGGCAGTGCCCCAACCGACGTTCGGGCTGAGCACGAAGATCCACGCCATCGCCATGAGCAGGCCGGGAATGGCGAATGCCAGCAGCGCGAGCGTATGAAAGACAGATGCGCCGGGAGCGTCCGTGCGCTCCACGACCCAGGCGACCGCCGCCCCCATCAGCAATGTCAGGACGGCGCTCGCGCCGGCAAAGATCAGCGAATTGCGCAGCAAGCGGGCGATGTGCCAGCCCGAATAGGCTTCGGCGAAATTCTCGAAAGAGAAAGCTCCAGGTCCGAAGCCGGTATCCTCGGTGAAGGCGTTGTAGATGAGCGCCGCCACGGGCACGAATACCAGCCAGATGGCGATCGCAACGCATGCGATGAGCACCAGATTTGCTACGCTCAGGCGCGATTGAACCCGGCTGAGGGAGCCGACCGAGGATGCCGCGCTGCTGATCACATTTTGCCCGGAACGCGCGCTAGCGCCCCTTGAGCAGCTGGTCGAAGCGCCGCTGCCATTGGCGCTCCTCATCGGGCCCCATCAGAACGGTGATCACCCTCTTCTGCGTGAGTCTCTCGATGATCCCGGGCGGATTCGCGGTCACATCCTTGCGGGTGGGAAGGCGTCCGAACCTGGCGAGAAACTCCTGGCACTCCTGACTGAGCATGAAGTTGGCGGCGAGGCGCGCGGCATTGGGATGTGGTGCCTTCACATTCACGCCGACCTGTCCGAAAATCAACGTGACCGGATCGAGCGCCACACATCGATGGGATTGCCGGCAAGCTTCACGTTCATGGATAGATTGACGTAATTGTTCAGGGCAACCCAGTACTCGCCCGCACCGACCGCCCGTGCCATGGCGAGGTGCCCGTCGGTGATGACTGGCCGCAGGGAAGCCGCGATGCTGCGCACGAGCTCGGTGCCTTTCTGCTCGCCGTAGAATTCCAACATCGCCTTGAGCCATTCGTTGTCGGTCCCGTCGATCGCGACCTTTCCCGCCCATTGCTGGCGTTGCGGGATTTCCTCGTAGCTCCTGGGCAGCTCAGACGCTTTCACCTTGTCGGTATTATAGGCGGGCGAGTTGTAGTTGGCGTACACGCCCCACCAGCGTTTATTCGGATCGCGCGCCTGCGGCGCGACGTTCTTCGCCTCAGGTGGCTCATAGGCTGCCAGCATCTGCGGCGGCATCTTGTTGATGGTCGCGGTTTGCACGATGTCGTATGACTTCTGCCCGGCACGAAACTCGATCCCCATGCGCGACATCAGGACGGCATCCGAGGCGCGCACGTATGCGACGGCAATGCCGGTCGCGTCGGTGAACTGCTTGAACAGGGGCAGTCCTTCCTGCTCGTTGGTGGAGGAGTAGACAATGAGCGAGCCCTCGCCCTTTGCGGCCGCAAGGAGCGTCGCATCGAGCCAGGGGCGCTCGCTGCTCGCTGACGCGTTCTGCGCGTGCGCAGGAGCGATGCTGGCGAGGACAGCAAGCAGAATGGCGCTGCCGGTTGGATTGGGCATCGGAGCAACTTATCTCATGAGCGATAATTGACAAATCGCGCCTGCCGGCAGATGCCTGCGCGGGTGCAAGGAGAGGCGCGACTGTGAATACCGTCATGGTCACCCCGGCGGCGGTCGCGCCGGCCAAGGGCGAAGCGGCGAATGCCCTCATAGAGGTTCGCGTGGACGCGATCCGGTATGCCGCGCGCGATACCAACATCTACGAGCTCACGCCGGCCAACGGGCAAGCCTTACCGGCGTATGCGCCGGGCGCCCATATCGATGTGCACCTGCCGAACGGGATCGTGCGGCAATATTCGCTGCTGGCGGCGCAGCCCGATCCCGCCCGCTACACCATCGCGGTGAAGCGCGATCCGGCGAGCCGCGGCGGCTCGCGTTACGTGCACGACGAGCTGCGCGTCGGCAAGACGCTGCGGATAAGCGCGCCGCGCAACAATTTTCCTCTGGTGGAGAATGCAGCTCACGTCATTCTGCTTGCGGGCGGTATCGGCATCACTCCGATCTGGTGCATGGTGCAGCGCCTCGCCCAGCTCGGCCGCTCCTGGCAGCTCTATTACGCGTGCCGTTCGCGTGCCGACATGGCGTTTCTGCAAGCGCTGGAGAAAATGAGCTCGTCGCAGTTCCACTTCGATGACGAGAGCGAAGGCAAATTTCTCGATGTGGCCGCCATCGTCGCCGCTGCGCCGAAGGACACGCATCTCTATTGCTGCGGACCGACCCCGATGCTCAAGGCGTTCGAGGCCGCAACCGCGAATTGGCCGCGCGAGCAGATCCACGTGGAATATTTCACGCCCAAGGAGGAGCCCGCCAAGACCGGAGGGTTCGTGGTCGAGCTTGCCCGCTCGGGGCAGGAATTCGTAATCCCCGAGGGAAAGAGCATCCTCCAGGTGCTGCTCGATGCCGGCGTGGACGTGGACTATTCCTGCGAGCTCGGCATCTGCGGGGCGTGCGAGCAGCGGGTGATTTCCGGCACGCCCGAGCACCGCGACGCGATCCTCACCGAGGAGGAGCAGGCGTCCAACACGAAGGTGATGATCTGCTGCGCCGGCTGCAAGAGCGAACGACTGGTGCTGGATCTCTGAATCTGTAGGGCGCGCATAGGCGCGCCTTGTGCGCGCCGTGCGCACGCGCAGACGCTGCGATGCCGAACCGCGTGGGCACGGCGCGCGAGCTGTTGCCTGGGCGGAATATTTGGAGGGGCGCGCCTTTGCCCACCCTGCGAGACTGAGGTCTACTGATTGAGCAGCGGCAGGCTCTTCGGATCCGGCGGCTTGGGAATCGATTGCAGATAGGCGTGAATGTCCGTGAGATCCTCGTTCGAGAGGACAGCCTCGCTGTAGGGCGGCATCCCCCGGTCGGTCGTGCGCACGAACGCGGTGAATGCTTCGAGCGCTATGGGGTCCGGCGCCAGCTTGGCGCCGGTCGAAGCGCCTTGGCCCTGAAAGCCGTGGCACTGCCAGCAGCCGTGCTGGACAAAGGCAATCTTGCCGTTCTCCGCGGACGCCGCCATCGCGGCATGTCCGAGCATGAGCCCGGCGGCGAGTGCCGCCGGGCCGATGATCCTCGCAGAACGCATCACCATCTATCTCCTTAGGTTGAACATGTCCTTTTCGCGAAACCGGTCCCCACCCTCGGGTCAAGCCCGAGGGCAGGCTTTGCGGAACATGCTCTACCGCGGCTGGGTCCAGACATTGAGCAGCGCGGGCTGGCCGGACTTCACCACGGCAACCGCCTGTTTCATTGCGGGCCCGAGCTC
>DATBYX010000503.1:0-3626 GCA_036513475.1 Xanthobacteraceae bacterium
CGGCTTGAGCCGGCGCAAGATCCTGGAATGCATGACCTGGGCGGGAACTGGCGTCTTATGGACAGTTGCCGGCGGGGTGCCGCGTTCCATGGGGATAATCGCGGAGGCAGAAGCGGCGCAACCGAGTGGGCTTACTTTCCTGCAGATCAGCGACAGCCACATCGGCTTCGACAAGCCGGCCAATCCAAACGCCATCGGCACGCTCGAAGAGGCGATCAACAAAATCAAGAACCTGCCGGTCAAGCCGGCTTTCATCATCCATACCGGTGACGTGACCCATCTCTCAAAACCATCAGAGTTCGATGACGCCGACCGCATTATCGCGCAGACTCGTCTCGACGTGCACTACGTGCCCGGCGAGCACGATTTTCTCGATGACGACCAGAAGCTCTATCGCGAGCACTATGGCCGCGGCACCAAGGGCGCGGGCTGGTACAGCTTCGACGCCAACGGGGTGCACTTTATCGGCCTCGTCAACGTTGTCGATCTCAAGGCCGGTGGCCTCGGCAAGCTCGGTCCTGAGCAGCTCGAATGGCTTGAGGACGATCTCAAGGCACGCGCGGCATCGACCCCAATCGTGGTGTTCGCTCACATCCCGCTGTGGACCGTTTACGAACAGTGGGGATGGGGCACCGAGGATAGTGCGCGCGCCCTGGAATATCTCAAGCGCTTCGGGTCGGTGACGGTGCTCAATGGCCACATCCATCAGATCATGCAGAAGGTCGAAGGCAACGTGACCTTCCACACTGCGAGATCGACGGCTTTCCCGCAGCCGGCGCCAGGCACCGCACCTTCACCCGGTCCGATGAAAGTCCCTGAAGAAAAGCTTCGCACCGTACTGGGAGTAACGGATGTCACTTTCAAGCGCGGACAGCAGCGGCTCGCGATCATCGACGAAACGCTGCAGGGCTAAGCCGCGAGGGTCGAGCTATGAGAGCAAGGAACGGAGCCTTCGGCTGCGTGCTTGCGGCGTCGCTCGCAGCCGGGGTGATCGCCGGAGCCGCCGGCCTTCACGTCCTCGCGGCGCACGCTGCCGACACCGAGGTGAAGATCGATAATTTCGCCTTTCTGCCCCAGCGCCTTGCTGTGAAGGCGGGCACGACGGTGACCTGGATGAACGCAGACGACTCGCCGCATACCGTTGTATCGGAGAGCAAGCTGTTCAAGTCCAAGGCGCTCGATACCGACGACCGGTTCTCGTTCACGTTCACGACGCCCGGTGTGTACGCGTATTTCTGCTCGGTTCACCCGCACATGACTGGAACTGTCGTCGTCGAAGCGGCAACCGGCAGCAGCATGGCGCAATGATGCTCGATCGGGCTCATCATCAAGCCGTGGCGCAAGCCGCCAAGCCCGAGCTTAGACTCGTGACGGGTAAGGACGGCAGCGAGCATGACCGGGCACAGCGTTTCCACGATGCCGCGCTGCCATATCTCGACGATGTGTACACGCTTGCGCGCTATCTGCTCCGCAATAAGGCCGATGCTGAAGATGCGACCCAGGAATGTTATCTGCGGGCGCTGCGTCACTTCGACACCTACCGTGGACCAGCGATGAAGCCGTGGCTATTTGCCATTCTGCGCAACATTTGCCGCAGCGAGTTTGCGCGTCGCGCGGGCAATTCGGTCAACATCGATGAACAGGCAGAACCTGACGAGGATGCGATCCCGCTTTGGCAGGAGGCGCAGATATCGCCGGAAGAGACCGTACTGAAGCGATGGGACGCCGACACGATCCGCCGGCTTCTTGCGCAACTGCCAGCTGCTTTTCACGAGACAATCGTGCTGCGGGAAATAAACGAATTATCCTATTCCCAGATCGCAGAGGTGGTGGGTGTGCCGGTTGGAACGGTTATGTCGCGGCTCGCGCGCGCGCGCGGCATGTTGCGCCAGGCCTGGATTGCGGAGGATGGAACAAGATCATGAGTTGCGCCGAAAACAAGGTCCTGCTGCACGCGTTGCTCGACAACGAGCTTGATGCCGGGCATGCCCGCGAGCTGGAAACGCATCTAGCGATTTGTCCCGGTTGCGCCGCCGAACTTCGCGTTTACCGGATCATGCAGGAAGCCATATCGGCTGCCGATCTGCGCTTCACTGCTCCAGCGAGCTTGCGCCGGCGCATCGAGGCAGCGCTTCCGACGACACCTCAGCGCACCACCAACCGGCGTGCAGTATTGAAAGGTTTTGTGATGGGTACAGCGCTGTCCACGGCAATGGCGGCGAGCCTCGTTATCGGTATCATTCGAACTGACAACGATCAGCGCGTGCTCGGGGACGTCGTCGCGGCGCATGTCCGCTCGCTGCAAGGCGAGCACCTGACCGACGTGCAGACGAGCGATCAGCACACGGTGAAACCCTGGTTCAACGGCAAGCTTGATCTCGCGCCTCCGGTGCTCGACCTCACGGCACAAGGCTTCACCCTGATCGGGGGCAGGCTCGACTATATCGATGAGAAGACAGCCGCATCCATCGTCTATCGACGCCGCAAGCATGTGATCAATCTGTTCGTCACGCAGGCTTCCGATGCGGAATATCAGCCGGCAAAACTCAACACGGTTCAGGGCTACAACGTCCTGCACTGGCGCGCCCACGGCCTGGAGTTTTTCGCGATCAGCGACATCAATGAAGAAGAGTTGAAGGAATTTGGTAAGAAATTTGCCGCTGGTCTCGACCCAGCCAGGACGTGATACGGGGATGGAATAAATTCGTTCTTGCGCCGCTCTTGTCTGCACGGATCCTCATGACAGGATTGCTCGCACAAAGGACTTTCATCATGGCGCAAGATCACGATCGCCGCGAATACCGGGTCAGCCGCCGCCACGCTCTTGGCCGCATGTTTTGGGCGGGCACTGCATGCACGATTTTGCCCGTCGCACCGACGCGGTTGCGTCTCTTCGAACGGGCTGAAGCCGCGCTGACGGCGCAGGCCAGACCGACCATTGTGGTGATCGCAAAGAATTCCACATCGCCGTATTGGCGGACCGTATTAAGTGGAGCATGCAGGGCAGGCCAGGATTTCGACGTCAAAGTCATTGACCTCGCTGCCCAATCAGACACCGATCTCAGCGCGCAGCTCGAGATCGCGGTCACGTCGAATCCGACGGCGGTTGTGATCGCGCCTGCAGGATTCGAGCAGCTGAGAACGCCTCTTGATGAAGCCGCGAAGAAAATCAGAATCATCGGACTTGATTCTGCCGTCGATTCGAGGGCATTCACGTCGATCTTGAAAAGCGATGGTGTCCAGGCGGGACGCATCGCGGCCGATATCGTGGCCGAGCGTATCCAGAAAACATATGCAGATGCGGAAGGCGACGTGGCGCTGCTTATACCGTCGGCCAAGACGGTTGCGATCGACCAACGTGCCAGCGGATTCAAGGAGCAACTGACGGCAAAATATGGCGCCTTGAATATTGTCACAGAGAAAGAGGTCGACCCGGCGTCTAGTCATGATGTCATGGCCGAGATCATTGCGGGATTTCCGGAGCTACGCGGCGTTTTCGTGGCTGATCTGACTGTGGTGCTTGGGGCGGCTCAGGCAATCGCCGAAAACAAGACAAACAAGACCGGCGACAAGATCAATCTCGTCGGCTTTGATTGGGACGAAAAATTGGTCGATCTCCTGGATCG